>JAAZCT010000346.1 GCA_012513165.1 Actinomycetales bacterium | reverse complement strand
CGTGCGGACCGCAAATGCCTTTCTGGCAGCAGAAGTTCACATCGTCGGCAAGCGCCGCTGGAACCGCCGCGGCGCCATGGTCACCGACCGCTATCAACACATCCGCCACCACGAAACCGCTGCCGATCTGGTCGCCTGGGCGAAAGAAAACGGGCTCACAGTCGTTGCCGTCGACAACGTGCCCGGCTCGGTGCCCATCGAGACCGCCACGATTCCCCAAAACTGCCTCATGGTGTTTGGCCAGGAAGGCCCCGGACTGTCACCTGAGATGCAAGAAGCGTGCGAATTTACGGTCTCGATCGCCCAATTCGGCTCAACCCGATCGATCAACGCCGGGGCGGCTGCAGCAATTGCGATGCATTCTTGGATACGCGAGTACGCCGACATCCCGTAAGTGGGATACTGGGCATAGTTCTGCGACCCCGACACAGGAGGACCCATGCCCGTCGCAACACCAGAGGTTTACGCCGCAATGCTGGACAAGGCCAAGAACGATTCGTTCGCCTTCCCAGCCATCAACGTCACCTCGTCCCAAACTCTCAACGCGGCTCTCGCCGGTTTCGCTGAAGCCGAAAGCGATGGCATCATCCAAGTGTCGACCGGTGGATCCGAATACTTCTCGGGCCCGACCATCAAAGACATGGTCGGCGGTTCGCTGGCTTTCGCCGCTTACGCGCGCGAGGTTGCCAAGAACTATCCAGTCAACGTGGCACTGCACACCGACCATTGCCCGAAAGATAAGCTCGACGGCTTCGTGAACCCGCTGATCGCGGCTTCGCTTGAAGAAGTGAAGGCCGGCCGTTTGCCGATCTTCCAGTCGCATATGTGGGATGGCTCGGCGGTTCCGCTCGCAGAAAACCTCGAGATCGCGAAAGAACTCTTGGCTCGTTGCGTTGAAGCGAACATCATTCTCGAAGTCGAGATCGGTGTTGTTGGTGGCGAAGAAGACGGCGTTGAAGCCGAAATCAACGACAAGCTCTACACCTCGCCCGAAGACGCGCTCGCCACGGTCGAAGCCCTCGGGCTCGGGGAAAACGGCCGCTACCTCACGGCACTCACGTTCGGCAATGTCCACGGCGTTTACAAGCCGGGCAACGTCAAACTCAAGCCGGAGGTGTTGAAGATCGCTCAGGAAACGATTGCTGCGAAGTACGGCAAAGAACGCGCCTTCGACTTCGTGTTCCACGGCGGTTCGGGTTCCACGGATCAAGAAATTTCCGATGCGGTCGATTTTGGTGTGGTCAAGATGAACATCGATACGGACACGCAATATGCGTTCACTCGTCCAGTTGCCACGCATATGTTCCAGAACTACGACAGCGTGCTCAAGGTTGACGGCGAAGTCGGAAACAAGAAGATCTACGATCCTCGCGCCTGGGGCAAGGCCGCTGAAGCGAACATGGCTGCTCGCGTGGTCGAGGCCTGCCAGAACCTACGCTCCGTAGGCACCCGCCTCTGACCTCCCAATTCCCACGAGACCGTCGTTTTTCGGAGAAGCGCACACCAATTAGTTGTTCTGGTTCCCAAGAACCTAGGTGAAGTGTGGCGCCGGTGGATTCCGTTTCATAACGTGAATCCACCGGCGTTTTGCGTTGAACTCACTCGCCACGCGTGAACGCGTCGCGCTTGGCGGAGGGCCTCATCAAGCCGCGCGGCCGTCGTACGCACTTGAGTACTGGCCAGATCCGTCCAAACGAACCGAATGATGCTCCAGCCTTGCGCGCGCAGTCGGTCTTCGCGAACCTTCTCCTTGGCCAAGTCCTCGGGGCGTCCGTACTTGACCATTCCGTCGAACTCGCCGAGAAGTCGGAACTCAGGCCACGCAAAGTCCGAGATCCCAATCAAGCGCCCGGCGTCATCCTCGACTCGATATT
>JAAZCT010000345.1 GCA_012513165.1 Actinomycetales bacterium | reverse complement strand
GTGACGGCCACCGTCCACAAGGTGAGCGACGGCGACACCATCCGGGTGCGACTCAAGGGCGAATCCGAGCCAGAACGCGTCCGGATTTTAGGCCTCGATGCACCTGAGGTTCACACCTCGCGCGATTGTGGCGGCGAAGAGTCTTGGGATCATCTAGAGACGCTGCTCGCCCCGGGAGACACCGTCACTCTGATTTCCGATCCGAGCCAAGACTTCTACGACCAGTACGGGCGCATCCTCGCCTATGTCGAAGACGCCGACGGCGCGGATGTGGGTGCGGCACAGATTGAAGCCGGTTGGGCGCGGGTGTACCGCAAGGGTTCGCGCATCGAACTGTTCGACGAGTACCTCGCTGCCGAGGCGAAGGCGAAATCGCAGCATCGCGGCATCTGGGGCGCGTGCTGAGAGTCATTTCGTGACGGAAACAACCCCAGTGGCGCCACGCTCGGCGTCGACCATCCGGTGCGACACGAACGGGTACTTGCCCGGCTCGTCGAAGGTCAACTCGACGAAACCGCCTTGGGCGGCCTCCATCCCGAGCGCTTGGCTGGCACCATTCGAGGCGTTGTTCGGTTTGAGCAGGTAGTCGCCCTCGAACCAGACCGTGTCGAACATCGAACCGATCACGTGGAACGAACTAGACCGATCCGGGCCCACGTTGAGCACCCAGAAGCGCACCCGCTCCCCGACCTTTGCGGGTAGCGGATCGTATTTGTATTGGTTCACGTAGCCGTTGAACACCACGGCGTCGGGCTTCTCGTTGGCTAGTTTGCTCGCATCGAGCAGACCGCCTTGCTCGCCGAGGAACAACTCCGACTGGATCATCAGATACTCGCGATCCACCTTCGGCAGGTTCGGCGGGTCGATGATCACCGCACCGAACAAGCCGTTGGCGATGTGAACACCCATCGGCATGGTGCCGCAGTGATACATCCAGATTCCGCTGTGGTGGGCGGTGAACTCGTACACGAGCTGTTCGCCCGGACCGATCGACTTCATCAGCCGATCCGGCGCCACCTTGCTGGCGTGGAAATCGATCGAGTGAGCCATGTCCGTGTCGTTCACGAGCGTGATGATGAACTTGTCGCCTATTTTGCCGCGCAGGGTCGGGCCGGGGGCGCTCTTGTTGAACGTCCACCGCTTCTGTTTCACGCCGGGCGCCACTTCGGCGACGATCTCGCTGACGGTGAACGTCTCGCGGTGCGTAGTGGATTTCGGAGTTTTCGGAGCGCGCGGATCGGCGGCCTTGAAGCCCTCGGGCGCGGGAGCCATGAAGTCGAGGTCGGCGGCCGCCCCAGTGCCGGTGTTAGAGTCCATGTGACCGTCGTGACCCATGTCTGAATGTTCGGTCTGGTCGCCTTGGGTGGCCGTGGATCCGCCAATCACGTTCACGTCGAACACCATGCCCATTTGGCGGTGCCCGACCACGGTGCACCAGCCCTCGAGACTGGTTCCCACGACGCCCAGATCGAGAGTTTCAGATTCCCCGGGCGCCAGCCGTTTCGTGCGCTGCCCCGTGGAGAAGGCAAGATCGTGAGCGTCGGCTGCGTCGGTG
>JAAZCT010000344.1 GCA_012513165.1 Actinomycetales bacterium | reverse complement strand
GTTCCAGCCATTTACTGGCCAACGTGTCAACCGGCGAGGCTGACTGTGACACGTATTGAACCGCGACGGATCCGCCGGGCGCCACCACCCGAATCATGTCTTCGAGCACGTCCAGAATCATGGATAGTCGTTCTGGTTCGGGCGAGGCCATCACATCGATGTCGACGGTGTGGGGCCGCGGAACTCGTGCCGAATCGAACAACACACACGAGATGCGACTGCATGACGGGCGCCACGGGTCTCGCAGAGACAACCACATGTGGTGGAGGTCTGCATCTGTGTGGACGGGCTTGCTGGGCACGGTTTGGCGTTTGAACATGCGCCGATTGTGTCCAAGAATTCGAAAGCCTGAGCCAGTTGTCCACAGTTCGCCCCAGCGAACCGCGACCGAACCATTATGAACCCTCTTCGTTCGACCTCGCAGGGTTCAGAACAAGCCGGGGCTCTCCAACGTAAGCAGGATTTGCTTGCGTTCGATCCCGCCTGAATAGCCAGTCAAACTTCCGTCGGCACCCACCACTCGGTGACATGGCACAACGATCGGGATCGGGTTCGCACCGTTGGCGACACCGACGGCCCGCGAAATACCCGCATCGTAGCCGAGCGTCTTGGCTACGTCCCCGTACGAGACGGTCTGCCCGTATCCGATCTTGCGCAGTTGGTTCCATACTTTGACTTGGAACTCGGTGCCGTCTTTGGCGAGCGGCAAATCGAATTCGGTGCGCTCTTTCGCGAAGTACTCTGCGAGCTGCAACTCTGCTTGATCTAACAGCGCGTCCGGTTCGGGTCGGCCTACCGGTTCAGCATCGAAATCGATCGCGGTGACTAGCCCTGCCGACGTGTGTATGCGTAGTCCACCGACGGGACTATCTACCCAACGTGTGCCCACGGTTCCTCCAAGGTCGTACAGCGAATGCGATACTCACATCCTTGCCGACATTCGGCGAAAACCCAAGCACTCAAGCAACTCGAGTCACTCTTTGGCTTTCGCGGCTTTCTTCCAGGTCCAGACGAGCTCGCTGATCATCATGCCGACGATCACGGGGACGACTTTCAACAACACGCCCCACCAGCGGTCTTCGAATGGGTTTCCGAGGCGAGAGTAGGCGTAGTAACTCGCGACGACGCCAAGGATAAAGCAACCGACCCGAGCCAATGCGTAGGTCGCGCCGGGGAACGATTCGGCCCGCAGCGCTCCGACTGCAATACCAAAAGCCACAGAGACCAGTACGAGCAAGACCCCCGCGAAAGTCACCGCCGAAAAGTCCATACTGCTAAACGGCTCCATCTGCACTCTTCCCCCAACCACGGCCGGAAACAAAAATGCCCCTCGCCGTCGGCGAAGGGTTTTTGCGCTGGTAGCCCCGACGGGATTCGAACCCGCGTTACCGCCTTGAGAGGGCAGCGTGCTAGGCCGCTACACTACGGGGCCAGCGTTGAGACGCTACCAGAAACTAGCCTGATCGCGCTCGCTGGGGTACTAGGACTCGAACCTAGAATGGCGGTACCAGAAACCGCTGTGTTGCCAATTACACCATACCCCAGAGGGTACCGAAGCTGTTCGTAAACGAACTGCCTCGAACCAAGGGACCACTCTACCCGACCGGACGAAGCGTCACCAAAACGGGTGAAGCTGGCAATCAGGCGAGGACAGCGTCCAAACGAGCCAAGGTTAAATCGCGGCCCAACAACTCCAGTGATTCGAACAAGGGCGGCGAAATCCGGCTGCCCGTTACGGCCACCCGCACCGGACCGAAAGCGAGCCTCGGCTTGAGTTCGAGGCCCTCGATCAGTGCAGCGCGCAGTGCACCCTCGATGCCTTCGGTGGAC
>JAAZCT010000343.1 GCA_012513165.1 Actinomycetales bacterium | reverse complement strand
TTCGCCGTCGCCACAGAACGAGCCTCAACCGACTTCACAAAACCAGTCTTCGAAGCCGAAACGCCCACCGTGATCTGCTTACCAAGATGCGCAACAGGAACCTTGTACGCCGAACCAGTAGCGCCCGCAATCGCCACACCGGTAGCAAACCAACGATACGAATACGTCACACCAGACTCACTCCACGCACCAGGCCGAGCAGTCAACACCCCACCCACAACAGGCACACCAACCACCGACGGGTTGACCACGTTTGCCACGGCCGGGACCGGCACGAAGCCCGTCGGAGCCGAAACCACGATGCCGGTTGTTCGGTATCCGGGCTTGGAGATGGTCACGGTCACGACAATCGCCTTGCCAACGGCGCTGGCGGGAACTACATAGGTGTTGCTGGTCCCGGACGAGACCTCAGTTTCGCCTTGGTACCACGTGTAGGTGATCGTCGCGCCGGACTGATTCCAAGTGCCTTGCGATGCTGACCAACCACCCACCGTTGCCGTCAACGTGGCTCCGACAGTCGGCATACCAGAAATTACCGGGGGTGCTGTATTCGTCAAAGTGATAATCGTGAGTGGCGACGTGGGAGCAGACGTCGCTCGAGCCGACTCAAAGTCAAGCTTCGAGGCAGTCACCTCGACCATGACGCTCTTACCGGCGTGTGCCTCTTGAGGAACAAAAGTTACGCCCGTAGCGCCGTTAATTTCGACGCCATCGACCGACCACTGGTATTCGAGGTCAACATCCGCCGGATTCCATACACCGGGCTGCGCCGTCAACGTGGCGCCAACGGCAGGTGTCCCAGAGACAGACGGGTTCGTGACGACCTCAATCTGTTCGAAAGAAATCGGATCGGTGGGAGCAGACTCAATCGTATCGGAGGCGGGAAAACCTGGCTTGGACGCGGTCACTTCGACCCTAATCTGCTTGTCGAGCGCTGAAAGCGGCACGACGAAGGTCGACCCCGTTTCACCTTCTAGCAGCTCTCCATCGGCAAACCAGCGATAGGTCAGCGCAGGGTCGGCTGGTTCCCAGGTTCCATTCGTAGCTGTCAGCGTCTCGCCGACGAGGGCGTCCCCGTGAATCTCAGGCTTCGATACGTTTGCAATTTTGGGTTCCGTGAATCGGACGTCACCAAAGTCGTAATCATCACTGCGTTCGAGCGTGACCGAGCGATCAATTTTTTGTCCGTTGAATTCGAAACGGACCGTATACGTGCCTGCCGGAATGCCGACAATTCTGAAACCATCTTCGTCGCCTTGCCGCCCAGTTTTGACTGACGAGTCATTTTCGTCGAGAACGTCGATGTCGACGGTACTGGGCACAGCCCCGTCAATGTCTAGGACTTTGCCTGAAATTGAGGCGCCCGGGACGAGTTGGATCTGAAGTTCGGCAATTTCGCCTGCGGTTCCAACGTATGGAGTTGCAGACGCAATCGATTCGACGGTCTCGGATCCGCTGGACCAGTACTGGACTGGGAACGTCTCATCGTCTCCACTGAAACGGACAACGTACGGGCGACCCACAGGGATTACTTGTTGGAACTCGCCATTTTCGTCGGTCGTAGCTTGATGCTCCGAATTGCATGAGATGCCCGCCTGAACTCCACCTTCACAGTAAAGGAAATCTACGTCGACGTTGTGGAGTTTGCTAGCCCCAGCGGCAACTTCGCCATGGACGGTGACGCCGGTCTCATCGGCGACGGCGGCAGGGGTGCCCAACGCTGTAAAGGCAAGGGCAAAAGCCGCAACAAGCGCAGAAAGAAAACGACGATCTAAAGTAAACATCCGAGAGACTCCCAAGCGGAGGAATAAAGACACCTCAGAATACCAGCGAACGCGCGGCGGACCAATGTTTCGAGCCGACGCTGACAAGATGCAGCCGAAATGCGAAATGGACCCACGAAATCGCGGATCCATCGCATCGGGTGCCCTGAGACAGGACGATTGCTCCCCGGGTAGGAGTCGAACCTACGTCGCTAATCCTGATTCAAAGTCAGGCGGGCCCTGCCGGCAGACCAACCGGGGAAAGCGAAGCAAGCCTACCTGACGAGGTTTCGGCGCTGTTATCTCGACATCGAGATTCTTGACGGCTACCCTTATTTTATGGATGAAGTCGACCAGATCGTCGCCGCGTGGGGCCGCGAGCGACCCGACATCGACGCCTCCCCTATGGAGGTGTTTAGTCGGATCGCTCGGCTCGGAAAACACCTCAACCTCATGCGAAAAGAAGCGTTCACCGAGCACGGGCTCGAAACGTGGGAGTTCGATGTGCTCTCGGCGTTGCGGCGCTCTGGCCCGCCGTATGAGCTAGCTCCGGGCCAGCTCGTGGCGGCCACCATGGTCACCAGCGGCACCATGACCAACCGTGTCGATCGTTTGGTCAACCGTGGACTCGTGCTGCGGGAACCATCGCTCGACGATCGTCGCGGCGTGCGCGTCATCCTCACCGACTCGGGCTTGACCCGCGTGGACGCTGCGATCGATCGCCTACTCGCCCTCGAACGAAACCTGCTGGAACGACTCCCCCAGGAACAACGCGAACAACTCACGACCGCGCTTAGGCAGCTCACGCTCGGATTCACCGAACCGAACGAATCTAGCGAGCAGTAAGGCGCACGCCCGGCGTTACGCGCACGCAACTAGGCTGAGGGCACCATGGCGCATCTCCTTGGGGCCGAGGGCCTACATCTTGAATTTCCCACCAAAACCGTTTTCGACTCGGTATCTCTCGGCGTCAATGCCGGAGACCGCATCGGAATTGTGGGCCGCAACGGCGACGGCAAATCCACGCTGCTCGCTTTGTTATCTGGCCGGCTGACACCCGACGCGGGCCGAGTCACCATCCGAAACGGCGTGACGATCGGCTCGCGCGCGCAGGACGACGTGTTCGACTAAGGCGCCACCGTCCGAAGCGCGGTGGTCGGAAATGTTGACGATCACGTGTGGGCTTCGGACGCTCGCACCCGCGACGTCTTGGCCGGTCTCTTGGACGAACTTGAACTCGACGACTTGGTGTCTGGCCTTTCGGGCGGACAACGTCGACGCGTTGCGCTGGCACGATTGCTCGTCGGAGACTGGGACGTTTTGGCGCTCGACGAACCCACCAACCACCTCGACGTCGAAGCGATCGCGTGGCTGGCCAATCACATCAAGAACCGCTGGTCTCGCAACAAAGGCGGACTGTTGGTGGTCACCCACGATCGCTGGTTCCTCGACGAAGTGTGCAACACCACGTGGGAGGTCCACGATCGGATCGTGGAACCGTTCGACGGCGGATACGCCGCCTACGTACTGCAACGGGTGGAACGCGACCGCCAGTCCGCGACGATTTAAGCGAAGCGCCAAAACCTGGCGAAGAAGGAACTGGCTTGGCTGCGCCGAGGTGCCCCCGCCCGCACCGCGAAACCGAAGTT
>JAAZCT010000342.1 GCA_012513165.1 Actinomycetales bacterium | reverse complement strand
GGGAGCCAACATCCAACGCCCACTGTGGGCTTCGACGGGCGTCAAGGATCCTGCATATGCGGATACAAAGTACGTCACCGAACTAGTTGTTGCAGGTTCGGTCAATACGATGCCAGAGGCAACACTTTTCGCGATGGGCGACCACGGAGAGAGCCAAGGCGATGCGCTCACCGGCCGTGAATCACAGGCGGCTGCGGTGTTTGCCTCACTGGCTGAAGCAGGCATCGATCTCGACGCCGTTTTCGCACATCTTGAAGCCGACGGAGTCGCCAAGTTCGTTGACTCGTGGTCCGATCTCGAAACCACCGTTTCGCGTGAGATGAGCAAGGCATAACCGAGTGTTTTCGCTATCGGCCAGACTGGTTCTAGAGATTGCGCCCGCCGTTGGCCGCTGCAATCAGGAACGAGTAGTTCCTCGCTTGGTTACCGGAGACGCCACGCTTTGGGGCACTGAGATTGAGCAAGATGTTCAAACGCGGCTAGGTTGGGTTGATCCGCTCGCCGATGCTCGCGACCTCGTGCCCGAAATAGAGGCATTACGTGAACGTATTGCCAACCAAGGCTTGAACCGGATCGTGCTATGTGGGATGGGCGGTTCGTCGCTCGCTCCGGAAGTGATCTGCCGCCATGCAGGAGTCGAACTTCTTGTGCTCGATAGTTCACATCCAGATACAGTGAGCGCGGCGCTTACAGATATAGCTCGCACGTGTGTCGTCGTATCCAGCAAGTCGGGATCCACACTGGAGACGGAAAGTCACCTGCACGAGTTTGTACGCGCGTTCGAAGACTCTAATCTGCCAGTGGCTGACCATATTATCGTGGTGACAGACGCAGGTTCCGCGTTCGAGAGCTTTGCTCAAGCTCGGGATATCCAGGTGTTTCGTGGGAACGCGAGAGTTGGCGGTCGCTATTCGGCGCTCACCGCCTTTGGTTTGGTACCTAGTGGCTTGGCAGGAGCCGACATTTCACGGCTTATCAACGAGGCAGACTCGATGTTGACCCATATTTGTACTGACGACGGGTCGCGATCAGTGGCGGCTCTCGGCTCAGCGATGGCACTCGCGGGCGAGGATGAGCTCGGTGTTTTGGCAATCCATCCAGGGCACCACGAGGGTCTTGGAAACTGGATTGAACAACTTGTTGCGGAGTCTCTCGGTAAATCCGGTAGAGGCGTCTTACCGATAATGGTCGATTCCGATCACACCTATGTTCCAGCTGACGGACTGCACGTTGTGCTCGGCTCTGATGCATCGACGAAGCGAAGTGTTGGTCACTTGTCGATCCACATTGATGAGCCGCTTGGAGCACAACTGCTGCTCTGGGAGTACGCGACCGCGATTGCCGGCTTCCTTATGGACGTTGACCCTTTCGACCAACCTAACGTCGAGGCCTCGAAGCTTGCTACGCGTGAAGTTCTTGCAGACTTCGCATCGGCATCCAAACCAGACTTCATCGATGGCTCGATTCGGGGCTGGGGTTGCGACGCTCGTAATTTGGATGCAGCCATCGCCGGGGTGAAGGCTCAGGTCGATCCCCGGGGTTTCGTGGCACTGTGTTGGTACCTGGACCGATGGCGCTTGGAAGGCATCGAGACTATCGCGAGTGACCTCTCGGCTCGTGTTGAGCGCCCTGTCTCTTTCGGATGGGGACCGCGTTACTTACATTCGACCGGACAGCTCCATAAAGGCGGCCCGAGCTTAGGCAGTTTTATTCACGTTTCTGCGGTATCTGCCCACGATTTTCCAGTCGCCGACCAAGGCTATTCGTGGGGGGAACTACTTGAATCTCAAGTACGCGGCGATGCACGGGTTTTGCGAGATCTCAAGCGACCTGTGTTGCGGCTTGAACTACACGACGTTGCTCATGATATTCCGCGCTTGCTTGAAGCATTGCGATCCTGAACCGAGGTTTGGTTTTCAGAAGATTACTTCGCCAGACTTTCTTTTGCTGCGCAAATCGGTGAGGGCTTCTTTTAGTAGATCTTTGGCTTCGTCTTCGCTTCGTCGCTCTTTGGCGTAGGCCAAATGGGTCTTGAACGGGGCCGTGGTCTCTAGCGTCGGGCGATCTGTGGCATCGACTCCAGCAGGAAGCCCGCATCGGGTGCAATCCCATTGTTCCGGCGTCTCCGCGTCAAGCGCGAAATGGAGCACTGTTTGGTGATTGCGCTCGCAAAAATAGGTAACAGATTTGCGCGGCGCACTATCTCCGCGCTCTGACTCCCCCATGGGGGCGGCGCCGACGCGACTACCTCGTATGGCGCCAGCGGCCATACTAGGCGCTCACCTTCAGCAAGAGACCCAGCGCGAAGACACAAACAGCCCAGACAATCGCAACACCAACGGTGATGCGGTCAAGGTTGCGCTCAGCCACTGAAGATCCGGCAAGTGAGCTTGAAACGCCACCACCGAACATGTCCGAAAGTCCTCCGCCACGTCCTTTGTGCATCAAGACGAGCACGATCATAAAAAGGCTGCTGGCGGCCAGCAGGATTGAGAATCCAATAATCACGGTGAATCTCCGGGTTAGTTGCCAGAAAGGTTTGGCAAGGAGGAAAAGCGGGCGATGCCGGCGAACTCTTCGGCGTCGAGGCTTGCGCCGCCGACAAGAGCACCGTCAACATCAGGTTTGGCCATAATCGAAGCAACATTGCTCGCCTTGACAGAGCCACCATAAAGAATACGTGTTTGTGCACCGACTTCTGCGGACCAGGTCTCAGAAATGTACGCACGAATTGCGGCGCACACCTCTTGTGCGTCCTCGGGAGTCGCTACTTCGCCCGTGCCGATTGCCCAGACAGGTTCGTAAGCGACGACCAGTTGCGAGACTTGTTCGTCAGAGAATCCTTCCAACGAGGCCGCCACTTGCGCCACAGTGTAGGAAACGTGGTCACCCGCCTGACGGATGTCTAGGCCTTCCCCCACGCACACGATCGGGGTCATGTCAGCACCGAACGCTGCTTGCGCCTTCGCGTTGACCAACTGGTCCGATTCGGCGTGATACTCGCGGCGTTCCGAGTGGCCTACTACAACGTAACTGCAACCCAATTTGGAGAGCATGGCGGCCGAAATCTCCCCCGTATAGGCACCGCCAGCGTGAGCTGAAACGTCTTGCGCGCCGTAGGAGATTCGAAGAGAGTCGCCATCGACCAAGGTTTGAACGCTGCGAATGTCGGTGAACGGCGGCACCACAACGACCTCGGCTGAGGCGAAGTCATGTTTCTTATCGGCCAGGGTCCAAGCGAGCTTCTGAACCAACACCACCGCTTCCTGGTGGTTAAGGTTCGACTTCCAGTTGCCTGCCATCAGCGGGGTGCGACTCATGATTGCTCCTCAAGCACTACTAGACCTGGCAAGATTTTGCCTTCAAGGTATTCAAGGCTGGCTCCACCACCGGTGGAAATGTGCCCAAATGCCGCTTCATCGAAACCGAGCAAACGTACCGCGGCAGCCGAGTCTCCCCCACCAACCACAGAAAGTCCGTTGACTTCAGTGAGCGCAGCAGCGACACTACGGGTGCCTCCGGCGAATGCGGCCATCTCGAACACGCCCATGGGCCCGTTCCAGAATACGGTTGCTGAGTTGCGAATAATCTTTGCGAAAGCCTCGGCCGACGCGGGGCCGATATCAAGGCCCATCTGGTCTGACGGAATCGCGTCGATCGAAACGACCGTCGCGGGCGCATCAGCAGCGAAAGCTGGCGCGACAACGACGTCTGTGGGCAATACGATGTCGACGCCGAGTTGCTGGGCTTTTGCAAGATAGCCGCGTGCTTGATCTACTTGGTCTTGTTCGAGCAACGAGGTGCCCACTTCGTGACCTTGAGCGACCAAGAATGTGAAAAGCATGCCTCCGCCAATGACCAGCGTGTCCGCCTTAGCGAGAAGGTTGTCGATGACTGCCAACTTGTCTGAGACTTTGGAACCGCCGAGCACAACGGTGTACGGGCGCTTGGTGTCTGTGGTGAGCCGGCGCAACACTTCGACTTCGGCTTGAACCAAGCCGCCTGCCGCGGCCGGCAAACGCTTGGCGATATCGAAAACGCTGGCCTGTTCACGGTGTACGACACCGAAACCATCTGACACGAAGACGTCGGCAAGGGCAGCAAGTTGATCGGCGAACTCGCCACGCGCGGCGTCATCTTTGCTGGTTTCGCCCGCATTAAAGCGAACATTCTCCAAAAGCGCGATCTCGCCGTTGCCCAACTGTTCACTTGCTGCTTGAGCTTCGGGTCCGACCGTGTCTTCGGCGAAGCGCACCGGTTGGCCGAGCAACTCGGCCAACCGTGCGCTCACAGGTTCCAATGAAGACGATAGGTCCGGGCTTCCTTTGGGACGCCCTAAGTGGGCGACAACTAGGACGCGAGCGCCCGAGTCGAGTAGTCGACGCAGTGTGGGAACACTAGCGCGAATACGCCCATCGTCGGTGATCTTGGAACCATCAAGTGGAACATTCAGATCGCAACGTACCAAGACTTTTTTGCCTTGGAGGTCGCCCAGATCATCAATCGTCTTCACAGAAGTTTGTCCTTCAGAGCGAGGAGCCGACGAGGCCGACGAGGTCAACGAGGCGGTTTGAGTAGCCCCACTCGTTGTCGTACCAACCGACAACCTTGACTTGGTCACCAATGACCTTGGTGAGACCGGAATCGAAAATGCATGATGCTGGGTCAGTGACGATGTCTGAGGACACGATGGGGTCTTCGGTGTAGACCATGACACCGGCTAATGCGCCGGCAGCAGCGGTCTTGATGATGTCGTTGACCTCTTCGACGGTGGTCTCGCGCGAAGCCGTGAACGTGAGGTCGGTTGCCGAGCCAGTTGGCGTCGGTACGCGCAAGGCGAAACCGTCGAGCTTGCCCTTGAGTTCAGGCAGCACCAAGCTGACAGCCTTTGCAGCGCCAGTCGAGGTTGGCACAATGTTCAGGGCAGCAGCACGGGCGCGACGCAAGTCCGAGTGTGGCGCATCCTGCAGATTCTGATCCTGAGTGTAAGCATGGATCGTGGTCATGAGCCCACGTTCGATGCCCAAAGCATCGTTCAGCGCCTTAGCCATGGGGGCGAGGCAGTTCGTGGTGCAGGACGCATTCGAAATGATCTGGTGCGCTGCCGGGTCATAGAGGTTGTCGTTGACACCCATCACGATGGTGATGTCTTCGTTCTTAGCCGGAGCCGAGATGATGACCTTCTTGGCGCCACCGTCAATGTGCGCCTTTGCAGCGTTTGCGTCGGTGAAGAAGCCGGTGGACTCGACGACGATGTCCACGCCGACCGAAGCCCAATCTAGCTTCGCTGGATCGCGCTCGGCGAATGCCGCAATCGTCTGGTCCCCCACCTTGATCGAGGTGTCGTCATAACTGACATCTGCATCAAGACGACCGAGGATCGAGTCATATTTGAGCAGAGTTGCGAGCGTTTTGTTGTCGGTCAAGTCGTTGATGGCAACGATTTCTACATCAGTGCCGGCAGCGCGAACTGCACGGAAGAAGTTACGGCCGATTCGGCCAAATCCATTGATACCTACGCGAATGGTCACGAACGTCTCCTGAGTAAAGATTTCTTGGTAGTTTCAGCCGAGCCGAATACCCCAAGACTACCTACTGCCGGTGTTCACGATGGTAGGAGTCCGGATTTCAGTCCCCTGAATCCCCAGATCCGTCGACATGAGTTTCCGTATCGGGAATACCAAGTTCTCCGGCTCGCTTGTCTGCCATGGCCAAGAGACGTCTGATACGCCCTGCAATCGCGTCTTTTGTCAGCGGCGGTTCGTGTAAGCGACCGAGTTCTTCGAGGCTGGCTTCACGATGTTGAACGCGCAACTCTCCTGCCAGTTTCAAATGGTCCGGTACATCATGGCTGAGGATGTCCAAGGCGCGTTGGGCCCGGGCACCTGCCGCGACGGCCGCCCGTGCAGAACGCCGTTGATTCGCGTCGTCGAAATTGGCCAAGCGATTCGCCGTTGCGCGGACTTCACGATGCAAACGCCGTTCTTCCCACGCCAGGACGGTCTCATGTGCGCCCATCCGAGTCAGCATCGCACCGATGGCGTCGCCGTCACGGATGACAACGCGATCGCCACCACGAGCTTCCTTAGCCTTGGCTGCAATCGATAGACGACGTGCCGACCCGACCAAAGCGAGGGCGACCTCGGGGCCGGGGCAGGAGATTTCCATCGACGAGGCTCGGCCAGGCTGAGTCAACGAGCCTCGTGCTTGAAAGGCTCCTCGCCAAGATGCGACGGCGTCGCACATGGGCCCCACCACGATATTTGGCGGCAGGCCCGTCACAAGTCGGCCGGACCCGTCGACCAAGCCGGTTTGTTTCCCGAGTCGTGCAGCGCCCTTTTCAACTCGAACGACATAGCTGAGAGCGGCCTTGCCGCTCGAGGGAGGCGGCGTAATCAGCAAACTTTGATGGCCATAAAGCGCATGAAGGCTGCGCCGCAACCGTTCGGCGGCTGCCAGCGAATCGAGTTCGACTTCGACAAGGGGCTTACCGTCGCGGATCTGAAGCGCAGAACACAAACGCAGTAACGTCACGGTTTCTGCGCGCAGGCAGCACTCTTTCGAGATCGGCAACTGCGCAAGCTCCGCTTTGACCTGTGCGGTCATCGACATGAATTCAGTCCTCCTCGTTGGCAACTAGAGCCACTCTAGATGCTCGCTTACGGTACGCGCGCCAAAATGTCCCCAAGCACTCGGGACAGGCGCTCGGGATCATGAGTGCTGGGTGAATCCGTATCGCGGACATCAGCAAAGATCACTCGAGCACCAAGATCGGCCGCCTCGCGTTGCAACTGGGGTGCTTGACGTTCGTGAGAAGAGTCCACAAGAACAACATCGACCGACATGCCTGGTGCGTGTTGACGTAAGACCCCTAGGTGCTGATCTGGTCCCAATCCCTCCGTTTCGCCAAGTTGCTCGACCAAGTTCAGCACGATCAGCTTTCGCGCTGGCGAAGCTATAATCGCGTCTCGTAGTTCGGGAATAATCAGCGCTGGCATAACGCTCGTGTACCAGGATCCCGGACCGAGAATGATCCAATCTGCTTCGGTCAAAGCCTGGATGGCCTCGGGACACGCAGCCGGATTCTCCGGGGTGATCGAAACATCCAAAATTCGACCAGTCGTCGTGGCCACGGTGGCTTGACCAGAGATACGGTGCACCGCGCCAGTTTGATCTTCCACATTCGCTTCGATGGTCAAAGGTTGCGTCGACATCGGAAGTACTCGGCCTTGCGCGCCTAAAAGTGCTCCTGCCCGCGCGATGGCCGCTACTTTGTCGGTTTCGATATCCCACAGCGCCGTGAGAATCAGATTTCCGATCGGATGGCCTGCCAAGTTGCCTTCACCAGAAAAGCGATACTGGAACAACTCAGCGTTGTGTGATCCCTGCGGGCCAGACGGACATAAAGCCGAAAGCGCCATGCGCAGATCGCCTGGTGGCAGTATGCCGTACTCCTGACGTAACCGACCCGAGGATCCGCCATCATCGGCAACTGTGACGACGGCGGTAGTTTCACTCTGAATGGACGTCAGGGCCCTGAGGATGGCTGCGAGGCCGTGTCCCCCACCGAGAGCAACGACTCTATTTGCGTTGTTTGTCATTCGCGACCCAGATCTCGGTGCACAACAATCGTGTTGGCACCTCGACTCCGCAGTCGCTTGTTGAGCGCCTCTGACATCGCGACACTGCGGTGTTTGCCGCCCGTGCAACCGATGGCGATGGTCATGTAGAGCTTATCCTCTTGAACGAACCCGTCAGTGAGTAACTCAAGCATCGACTCATATGAGTCAAGGAACTCGTTTGCCCTCGGCTGCCCCAAGACAAAATCACTGACCGCTTCGTCGAGGCCGGTTAACGGTCTAAGTTCCGGATTCCAGAATGGGTTCGGCAGGAAGCGCATGTCGGCAATGAAGTTTGCATCGATGGGCAAGCCGTACTTAAAGCCGAAGGACACGAGGGTGATGTTGAGAGCGTTCTCAGTGGGGTCTTCAAACGAGTGGCGCATTCGACTTGTTAACTGATTAACGTTGAGTGAACTCGTGTCGATAACCATGTCGGCGCGTCCGCGAATCACTTGAAGCAGTTCGCGTTCCTTGGCGAAACCGTCCATCAATCGGCCTTGGGCACTGAGCGGATGAGGCCTGCGGGCAGCTTCTTGGCGGCGCACGAGTACGTCGTCAGACGCTTCGAGGAAAACCGTACGAACGTGCAGTCCCGTTTGTTGAATCTCCGCAATGGTTTCGGTCAGGCTGAAAAAGAACGTCCGTGAGCGGGAATCGACTACGACAGCCAGTCGATTGATGTCTTCCGCGGCTTCTACCTGGCTGAGCAATTCGCGCAGCATTCCAGGTGGAAGGTTGTCCACTACGTAGTAACCAAGCTTTTCTAGCGCCTTCGCGGCGGTACTGCGGCCGGCACCTGTCATGCCTGTGACTAGCACGAACTCAGTGAGTGTGCTCACTTAGACTCCTCGATAATCTCGCCGGTACTCATGTCTACCTTCACCTGCGGCGCTTGCTCTTGCAAGGCTTGGACAATACTCTTCGCCGTCACCAGACCTATGCCGGGGGCTTCGGCGACCTCGTCGACAGTTGCAGCCTTGAGCGCCTTAAACGACCCAAAGTGTTTGAGGAGGACCTTGCGCCGGGTGGGGCCGATCCCGGGGACTTCGTCCAATTTACTAGTGACCGCCGCGCGACCACGGCTCTTTCGATGGTGCGTGATGGCGAAGCGATGTGCTTCATCACGAGTACGCTGCAATAGATACAAACCTTGGCTACTTCGAGACAGGATCACTGGATCGGGGTCCCGTGGTAG
>JAAZCT010000341.1 GCA_012513165.1 Actinomycetales bacterium | reverse complement strand
TACCTCAACTACACCGTGCCAAAGAAGTATGGCGACGCGGGCGGATTCCAAGCCGGATCAACCTTCAAGATGTTCACCGTCGCTGCGGCGTTAGAAGATGGAATATCGCCTGGGAAGTCATACAGGTCACCCAACCGAATGAAGTTGCCAGCCGGAACCTATTTCGACTGCGACAAGGGCGGCACGGGTGTCTTTGACCTGAAAAACTCGACAGGTGCCGGCACCTTCAATATGACGCAGGCAACGCGTCGCTCGGTCAACACCTATTTCGCGCAGCTTCAGCGCGACGTAGGACTGTGCGAAACGGTTGAGATGGCGGAGTCCATGGGAATCAAGGTGCCCTTCAAAGACGAGGAAGGCCGCGCGCTACCCAGCAATGGCCAAGTTCCCTCGTTCACTTTGGGGCCGATCGATGTCAGTCCCTTGGACATGGCTGCCGCTTACGCGGTTCCCGCAGCCGGAGGAATCTACTGCGAGCCTTCGCCGGTTGATGAGCTTCTCGATCAGCATGGACGTCTGATCAAAAAGTATGAACCTCAATGCAAGCGTGTCATGAAAGAAAAGAACGCTGCGATCGTCAATGAGATTCTTGCTGGATTGCAACGCCCGGGTGGTTTCGGCTACAATAATGGCTCGGGTCTGCGCGTTCCATCTGCTGCGAAAACCGGTACCACCAATGGCGCTAAGGCCGTCTGGTACGTCGGCTACACTCCTGAAATTTCGGCTGCCTCGATGATCGCGGGCGTCAACAGCAAGGGCATTCCGTCGCAACTGGGTGGCATCACCCTGAACGGGCGACCGATCAACTTCGGTCCTTCCGGTTCTGGACTCGCGGCACCCCAGTGGAAGAGCGCCATGGGGATCATCGAGAAGAACCTCACCCCGGTCAAGTTCATGAAACCACCTTCGTCGACAAGGGCGAACCCGAAGCCGAAACCGTCCGCAACGGCTCCGCAAACACGTCAACCGGTTCCGTTGCCTACCCCTTAGTCGAGACCTCGGGACTGGCCACGTCGAGCGTTAGACGCCGAGTTGGCGCTTCACTTCGGCGGCCACCGCTGAGCCATCGGCTCTGCCTTTGGTTTGCGGCGTGACAAGCCCCATCACTTGACCCATCGCTTTCATGCCGAGGTCTGCGCCGTTGGCTTGGGCGATGGCAGCCGCGATGATCTCGGTGAGCTCGGTATCAGAGAGCGGCTCAGGCAAGTACTCGGACAGTATCGCGGCTTCGGCTCGTTCCTTGTCGGCCAACTCGGGACGCTTGCCCAGGTCGAAAGCTTCGGCCGCCTCTTTGCGCTTCTTGTGTTCCGACACCAAGATCGCCACGACGTCGGCGTCTGTCAGGTGCTGACTCTCTTTGCCTGCCACTTCCGCGTTGCTGATCGCGGTCATCACCATGCGCAGAGTTTGGGTCCGCAAGGCATCGCGAGCCTTCATGGATGCAGTCATGTCGGTGCGGAGTTGCTCTTTGAGTTCGGCCATAGGCATAGTCTAGTTCTCATGAGACTCCTTGGTTTGGGCTTGGCCGCAACAGCGGGTGGGCTCGCCTACGCGCATTTCGAGGCGTCGTGGTTCGCGGTGCGCGAAGCGCGCGCTCAAGTGCTCAAAGCGGGCGAGAAGCCGATCAGGATCCTGCACCTGTCCGATATCCACTTGGTGCCGAACGACCGACGCAAGATCGAATGGTTGAGGAGTTTGGCCGCACTCGAACCGGACCTCGTGGTGAACACGGGCGACAACATCTCGAGCCCACTTTCGGTTCGCCCGTTGGTGGAGGCTCTCGAACCGGTGTCTCACGTTCCGGGCGTGTTCGTTTTCGGGTCAAACGACTACTTCGCCCCGAAGCTGAAGAACCCAGCGAAATACTTAGTCGGCGGAACGGGGACCGACAACGGGGGCGACTGGGACCGGACGCCGAACCTCCCCTACGAGGCGATTCGAACCGCATTCGAAGCCAACGGTTGGCGTGATCTCAACAACGCGACCACGGACTTAATTGTCAACGGACAGCGTTTGTCGTTCGTTGGCGTTGACGATCCCCACATCCGCCGAGATGACTTGAGCAGCGGCAAAGTCGACACGACCGGTGATCTGTCGATTGGCGTGGTTCACGCGCCGTACCTGCGAGTGCTCGACGACTGGAGTGCTCAGGGTTGCGAGCTCATCCTTGCCGGACACACGCACGGCGGACAGTTGCGAGTCCCAGGTATTGGCGCCTTAGTGACGAACTGTGATTTGGATCGGGCGCGAGCGCGTGGCTTGAGTAAGTATGGTGTTTCGGGAGGTCATCAATCCTGGCTGAACGTGTCGGCCGGTTGCGGTACTTCGCCATTCACTCCAGTGCGATTCGCCTGCCGACCCGAGGCCACCTTGCTGACCTTGACTGAGTAGAGTTGATCCGGTTTCCCTTTGCGGAAGATGCCACGGGCTGTGGCGCAGTTTGGTAGCGCGCGTCGTTCGGGACGACGAGGCCGCAGGTTCAAATCCTGTCAGCCCGACGTTGTGATGTGGCGAGACATAGTTCCTCTATGTCTCGCCATTTCTTTTTTGTTTTTCGGGGTTTTGTGTCGGCTGGTGGGGCTTGTTTTTTAGGTTGATGTTGCGCGTCATTGTTCCTCTTGGTGTCGGGTTTTGGGTTGGTAGTTTTTCTCGGGGTTGATGTGGTGTTCGGCGATGATTTCGCCTGCCACAAGCTCGAAGCTCAAGGTCTTTCGGTTTTCTGTTGAACGGGCTGGGGACTGGATCAGCATCTAAGCCTTCAAAACGTGGCTACGTGAGCAGGATCGAACGACGGGCGACGGCTGACGGGTGCCCGAATATTGCGTAGGGTGAGGTTATGACGTCGAAAGCTGGCAGCATCACTAAGGCCTCGGGTATTGCGTGGCCCGAATGGGACGCTTGGTTACTCAACGAGGGAGCACTAAATCTCTCGCACCCAGACATCGCAAAACTGGCTTTGTCGCGAATCCATGAACTTAATATCACCACACATCAGGTCACAGGCAAGCCGTTTAACGACGGTTGGTGGGCACAGTCGATCTCCATAGAATTTGAGCATCAGCATGGGCTTCGAGAGCAGGGGCAATCTGCGGCGGGAGGTCATGCGGTTTCAACGTCAAAAAAGGTTGTTGGTTCGCTAGATGAGTTACTTGACGGGTGGCTCGCTGTGGTTACTTCGCAGGCAGACTTCGACGGGGTCGAGGCTCAAGGAGAGCCGCGAGTAAGTTCCACTGAAAAGTGGCGCTATTGGCGCATCGCGCTGGTTGATGGTTCCGCGGTCAACGTAGATATTTCTTCCAACAAGATCGCGGTTCAGCACGCCAAGCTGGCCTCGAACGACCACGGTGAGCGATGGCGCGTGTTCTGGCGCACCCGCCTCGAAGAGGTGAAAATCGGTGGCTGAGTTCGTGCCCGCCGTGGGCAACATTTTGAGCCTGATTGAGCGAGGGGACTGGGAACGGTTCGCGCAAGCGCTCGCACCGAACGTGCACTGGGTGACGGCCGTGGAAGAACAGCTGAACGGACCCGCTGAGGTGGTCGCGCAAGTACGCATCGACGGCGTGCCTGGCCCACCGGCGTTCCACGAAGTCGACTCTGAAGGTCACCTCGTGTTGTGGGTCGACAAGATGGGATAGAAGTCTCGGACCAAGCGGAAGTTCGTGAGTTCAGCCACTGCAGAAATGAAGACTTTTCGAGTACCTGCGGCACTGAATTCTTGATATGGACGCAAGTGCGGGAGATCACCCTTGCGTGAATGTTTCACACTCGTTTTGACGCAAAGTTTCGCCTAAAAATCCAACCACTCGGGACGTAATCTGAAGGCATGAAACTTAGCGCACGCAACCAGATCAAAGGAACCGTCACACATGTTGAAATCGGTGCGGTTACCGTCACTGCAAAGGTCGAACTCGCCGGTGGAGACACCGTGGCTTCTTCGATCACCAAAGAAGCCGCCGAAGAACTTGGCATCAAAGTCGGTTCCGAGGTTTGCGTCGTGGTCAAGGCCAGCGACGTCATGCTCGGCGTCTGAGTTCGGTACGTCGTCAACGCAATAATCGATACGGCCTAGTCCACCGTCTAGCGATGGTCGACTAGGCCGTTTCGTGTCTGAGCGTTTTAGAGGTCGCGGCCGTGTGGCGGCTCGACCTTTTTGTCGCTCTGACCGAGGTGAATGATCGCTGCGGCCAACCCGCCCCACAGCAGCAGGATCGATACCACCATCATCACTATCGCGGGTGTAGTCATCGTGTTTCTCCGATCGAGGTGGTGTCGGTTTCGGGCCTGACTGCTTCAGGGTCTTCGAGCGAGGTCCCTTTGCGCCAAGGGATGAAAGCAATGATGAATCCGAGGACCGCGACAGCTCCGGCAGATCCCCAGCCGAACGTTGCCAACATCCACGTCGGATAGTCGCCGTAGGGCGTTTGCAAATCTTCACGGAACGATGCGAACAAGACGTACCCCAAGATCGCTGGGGTAACGACGCTGACGAGCGCGCGCCACCAGAGCCCGGCCTTGATGCTGGCGCCACGGTTGATG
>JAAZCT010000340.1 GCA_012513165.1 Actinomycetales bacterium | reverse complement strand
GGCATCAAGTTACGTGGACCAAGCACGCGACCAAGACGGCCAACCTTGCCCATCATGTCTGGTGTGGCGACGACGGAGTCAAAGTCGAGCCAACCGTCGTTGACCTTGTCGACCAACTCGTCAGCGCCGACAAAGTCAGCGCCAGCTTCACGAGCAGCATCGGCGTTGGCGCCAGTTGCAAAGCCCAGGACCCTGGCGGTCTTGCCTGTGCCGTGCGGAAGGTTGACGGTGCCGCGCACCATCTGATCAGCCTTACGGGGATCAACACCCAACCGCAGTGAAACGTCGATGCTGGAGTCGTATTTCTTGCTTCCCGCGTCGCGGGCCAAGTTCACGGCCTCGATCGGGGAGTAGAGCTTGTCGCGGTCGATCTTTTCTGCCGACGCGCGGTATGCCTTGCTTTGCTGTGCCATATCTGGTTTCTCTTTCTATGTACCAGTTCGTGGTGCGGACCCAGCTGGTCCTCCCACTTGGATTGGATTGATCAGTCGACCGTAACGCCCATGGAGCGCGCGGTTCCTTCGATGATCTTGGAGGCGCCTTCGATGTCGTTAGCGTTCAGATCAGGCATCTTGGTCTGCGCAATTTCGCGAACCTGATCCTTGGTGATCTTGCCAACTTTGTCGGTGTGCGGAACGCCCGAACCCTTTTGGAGGCCAGCGGCCTTCTTGATGAGCTCAGCCGCAGGAGGCGTCTTCGTGATGAAGTCGAAGGTGCGATCTTCGTAGATCGTGATTTCGACAGGAATGACGTTTCCACGCATGGATTCTGTCTGAGCGTTGTACGCCTTGCAGAAATCCATGATGTTGACGCCGTGGGGGCCGAGAGCGGAACCAACCGGCGGTGCGGGGTTGGCCTGTCCGGCCTGCAGCTGAACTTTAACTACAGCTGCGACTTTCTTCTTGGGAGGCATGAGGGGTCCTTGTTTGTGTTGTTGTTACAGGTGCCTGACGGCCTAGCTTTTCAGATCTTGTCGATCTGGGAAAAGTTCAGCTCGACGGGCGTTTCGCGACCGAAAATCTCGACAAGCGCCTTGACTCGCTGGGAGTCGACGTTGATCTCGGTGATGGTCGCATGCATCGTCGCGAATGGGCCATCGACAACCATGACGGAATCTCCGACGAGGAAGTCGCTGAACTCGACCTTGGTGGCCGCCTTCGCTTGTTGCGTTTCTGAGGTTTCTGCAACTGCCTCGGCAGCGGCTTCAGCCTCAACGGCCGGAGCGAGCATTTTCTCGACTTCGGCCAAACTTAGGGGGAATGGTTCGTGCGCGTTACCGACAAACCCGGTGACCGATGGCGTGTGACGAACAACGGTCCACGTCTTGTCTGTCATGTCCATGCGCACCAGCACATAACCTGGAAGAACCGTCTTGCGAACGAGTTTGCGTTGACCATTCTTGATCTCGGCAACCTCTTCCATCGGAACAACAATCTCGTGGATGTAGTCTTCGACATCCATGGAAACGAGACGGTTCTCGAGGTTTTGCTTCACACGGTTTTCCATGCCGGCGTAGGTGTGAATGACGTACCAATCGCCAACTTGGTTGTAGAGGCGCTCGCGGAACTCTGCCAGAGCATCGGGAACGACTTCCTCGGCAGCGGTCTCTTCGGCTTCGACGCCTTCTTCAGCGCCAGCTTCGCTGGTCGCGTCGTCGACAACGACATCGCTAGGAGCGTCAGCCGCGTCGCCTTCTACGGCGTCGACTTCTTGCTCGTCAAATTCTGAGGTCACGGAAAATACAGTCCTTCGTTAAGCGAAGATCCAGAACATGGCCTTGCCGAACCCGTAGTCCAGCCCTGCCACGATCCCCATCATGATGAGAACAAATACAAGAACGACGAAGAAGTAATTGACCAGTTGCGGACGCGTCGGCCAAATGACTTTACGTAGCTCGGCCACGCTCTGCCGATAGAACGTGATGGGCGACGTGCGGCCGGCTCGCTTGCCAGACAGTTCGTGATTGTCGCTCACGTTGACTCCTTCATCATTCGGTGGCCGCCCGGATGGACGGCCGATCTCGCAGGGCAGGAGGGACTTGAACCCCCAACCTCCGGTTTTGGAGACCGATGCGCTGCCAGTTGCGCCACTGCCCTTGGAAAACATGATGTTTAGCGAGCTTTTTAGGGCACAGCAAATCACCATATTTTTGTTGGTTTCGTCAAGTGTACGCGTTGATACCCAGGAAAGTCGAACCGGCCACCTGCACATCCGGTTCATGAGATGACACGATAGGAACGTGCGGTCGATTCTCGAACTCCCCAAAGCCCACCTTCACTTGCACTTTGCCGGGTCGATGCGCCACGGAACGCTATTAGAATTGGCCAATCGCGATGGCATCGCGCTGCCTGCAGCACTCACAGAAGATTGGCCTCCAACGTTGTCAACTGCCGACGAAAAGGGCTGGTTTCGGTTCCAGCGTCTTTACGATGTGGGGCGTTCAGTTCTGAACACGGAAGACGACGTGCGCCGACTGGTACGCGAAGCGGCCGAGGACGACCGTGAGGACGGTTCGGTCTGGACTGAAATGCAAGTCGATCCATCCGGATACGCAGCCAAGTTCGGCGGAATCACCTCATTTATGGAATTAGTGCTCGATGCCGTGGCAGAAGCGAAGCGCGCCACGGGGTTAGACATGAGCATTGTGATCGCCGCAAATCGGATCCGACACCCGCTCGACGCACGGACTCTGGCTCGCCTTGCGGCGAAGTTCGCCGGGCGAGGCGTACACGCATTTGGACTATCCAACGATGAGCGCCGTGGCGACACTGAAGATTTTGCTGCTGCCTTCGCCATAGCTGAACGCGCCGGGCTCAAACTGGTCCCCCACGGTGGCGAACTCCGTGGCCCCGCGCACATACGTACCGTTTTGGATCATCTCCATCCCCAGCGACTGGGACATGGAGTACGCGTTGCAGAGGATCCGGAGTTGCTCCAACGCGTTGTCGAATCGGGGGTTGCCTTGGAGGTGTGTCCCGCCTCGAATGTGTCCCTCGGGGTTTATGCGAGCATCAACGAAGTTCCCGTTCGAGCACTCAAGTCAGCCGGCGCGAAGGTGGCGCTTGGTTCAGATGATCCGCTCCTATTTGGCACGCGACTGGCAGGCCAGTACGCACTGCTTCGGGCTGCGCAGGACTTCACCGACGTGGAACTCGCCGACTTGGCACGCGACTCGATCGACGTGTCCTACGCGCCTGACGCCATCAAGATTCGGGCGCTCAGAGAAATCGACGCTTGGCTGTCGTTGCCCGAAAACTAGGTTTAACCGTTCACTAGTTCACCAATTTCGGACAGCCACGCCTGCGGGCACGCGACTCGTGGGAAGATTCTCTGCATGAGCAACATGCCTCCCCCCTACCCAGGTCAAGAGCCGTATCAAGGCCAAGGTCAGCAGTACCCACCCGTGAACCCGACTCCTTATGGCCAGCCCGCTGGGTCTCAATCACCGTACGGTGGAGCCAAGCCCCAGCACCCACAGGCGACCACGACCCTTGTGTTGGGCATCGTCAGCATCGTCCTAGTTTTCATGTGTTGTCTTCCCTTGGGGATCGCCCCGTGGATCATGGGCAGCAAAGCAATCAAACAAGTTGACGCGAACCCGGGCATGTATGAGGGCCGCGGCCAACTCGTTGCCGGCAAAGTCATGGGAATCGTCAGCACGGTCCTCTTCGTCGTGGGGATCATCGTGTTCGTCGCGCTCTTCGCCTGGATCATCGCTTCCCCTGAATTCCAAGAAGAGTTGGACGCTGCTCTCGCACCGACATACAACGCCGTCACCACGGTTTCTTCCTAGTGAGTTTCATGCCGTGTGCGCGAACTCGATTCGACGAGGCGCGCACACGGCACCCATGGAAGAATCTTCGGCATGAGCGATCTGCCACCCCCGAATCAGGGAAATCAATCTGCACCCGGGCCTCAGCCCTATCTAGGCCAAGGTCAGCAGTATCCGCCTCCTGGGGCCCAACCGGCCTACGGGCAGGGCTTCCGCCCCAAACACCCCCAAGCAATCCTCGTTCTCGTATTGGGCGTCGCCGGATTCTTCCTTTGCCAACTGTTGGGCCCATTTGCTTGGGTTATGGGAAATAAAACCCTGAAAGAGATCGACGCAAATCCCGCTCAATATGATGGGCGCACTGAAGCCCTCGTGGGCAAGATTCTCGGAATCGTTTCGACAATTATTTTGATTCTCTCGATTATCGCGTTGATTCTCGCCGTGTTATTTTTCATTATCTTCGCCGCATCAAGTCCGGAGATTTTTTCGGAACTCGAAAACGAAACCTACTCAAGCGCTCTGGGCGCAGTGAGCCGCTAAATCTTTGGAGCCAGAGCCGGTCTTGATCACCACGTGAGGTTGATCAAGACCGGTTCTGGCTCTAATTCGATTCCGAACACTTCGCGAACACCTGCCTGCACTTCCTGCGCCAATGCGACGAGCGCCGCAGCCGTGCCTGAACCCCGGTTGGTGAGCGCGAGTGGATGTTTCGCCGAGAGGCTGACTCCGTCGCCCGCATAACCCTTCGAAAAGCCCGCTTGGTCGATGAGCCACGCTGCGCTGGTCTTAACTCGGCCATCAGGCTGGGCGTGACGCGGTGCGTCTGCGGGCAACCTTGCGGCTTGCTCAGTAGTCACGATCGGGTTCATGAAGAACGAGCCAGCACTCCACGTGTCGTGATCCGTCGCGTCCAGCACCATACCTTTGCTCGACCGCAGCGCAAGGACCTGCTCACGCACCGCGGACGTCGGAACCCGCGCACCCGGCTCGACTCCTAGACGAGAAGCCAGTTCTTGGTACTTGATCGGAGCCGAGGCTGTGCCTAACTCGAACTGGAACGTCACTGACAACACGACATACCGGTTCGGTTCGCGCTTAAAACGACTCATCCGGTACGAGAACTCACAATCGCCGTGCATGAACGTGCGGACTTGTTTGGCTTCGCGGTCCCAGGTGCGCACCCGGATGACCGTGTCCGCGATTTCTTGGCCGTACGCGCCAACGTTCTGGACCGGGGTGGCACCCACGGAGCCAGGAATGCCCGAAAGCGCTTCTAGGCCGATCCATTCGTTGTTGATCGCCAGCTGCACGAAGTCGTCAAACGTCTCCCCCGCTGCAACCGTGACGGTAGCGCCACTGCACGCATCCTGATCGACCTCGATTCCCCGAGTGCGCACCAAGACCGCATTGCCGGCAAAACCTTCATCACTGATCACGAGGTTGCTGCCGCCGGCAATCAACAGCACAGGATCGTTTGCGTCATCGGCTGCTGAAACGAGTTCGATCAACTCGGTTTCAGTCGCGGCTGTTTCGAGGCGGGCCGCAGGGCCGCCCAACCGCAGGGTCGTGACTTCCGAAAGTCTCATAGATCAGACGCTACCGAAAACACAAAACCTCCGGCCCAAGCGGGCCGGAGGTTTTGTGAAAAATAAATCAGCGAGTTTCGCGGTGAACCTGGTGCGTCTTGCAACGCGGGCAGAACTTCTTCAGATCGAGACGATCAGGGTTGTTCCGACGGCTCTTCTTGGTGATGTAGTTGCGTTCTTTGCACTCGGTGCATGCCAAAGTGATCTTTGGACGGACTACTGAACTCTTGCTGGCCACGGTGTGCCTCTTCTTAAATCGATCGATATTGCTTCTAGTTGTGCTGTAGCTGGGGCGGGACTCGAACCCGCGACCTCACGATTATGAGTCGTGCGCTCTGACCACCTGAGCTACCCAGCCGTAGTAGGGATCGAGTGTCCTCTTTCCCAGAGCCCCTTTACGGAATCGAACCGTAGACCTTTTCCTTACCATGGAAACGCTCTGCCGACTGAGCTAAAGGGGCAAGCCGACAAGCAAAGATACCCTTTCAGGCGATCTGGTTTCAAATCGGGGTCCCTATTGGGGTTTTGCGACCGCTCAGGAAGCCTCCATTGCAGCGCGCGCCATCTTTGAAGGCCACGCCGGACCTTCATAGATAAAGGCAGTGTAACCCTGCACCAAATCGGCCCCGGCTTCGATTCGCTCTCGGACATCATCAGCGGTCACGATGCCGCCCACGCCAATAATCGCCAGCCGATCTTGGGCTTGAGCCCGGATATTCTTCACGATCTCGACCGCGCGATCTCGCAATATTGGGCCCGAAAGTCCGCCGGCACCAATCTGCTCGATCTGCTCACGCGACGCATTGAGGCTCTCGGGACGACGAATGGTGGTGTTGGCGGCGCTGATCCCGTCGAGTCCGAGATCGAGCGCTAGTGCGGTCACTGCCTCGATGTCTTCATCGCTGAGGTCTGGTGCGATTTTCACCACGAGCGGGACACGGTTGCGTTGTTGATCCGCAATCTCCTTGACCACACTCAAAATCGGCTGAAGTGACTCGACCGCTTGCAAGTCGCGGAGTCCGGGCGTGTTTGGCGAAGACACGTTGACCACGAGGTAGTCCGCGAAAGGAGCCAAGAGTCGGGCGCTCAGCGCGTAGTCGTCTACCGCACGTTCGGGTTCGACAACTTTGGTCTTGCCAATGTTGACTCCGATGACGGCCTTCGCCCCCGCTTTGGTGGCACGCAGTCGGTGCAACCGCGACGCCGCCTCGGCTGCGCCTACGTTGTTGAAACCCATCCGGTTGATGATGCACTGATCGTCGACAAGACGGAACAAACGAGGCTTCGGGTTGCCCGGCTGAGCTTGTCCGGTGATGGTGCCGACCTCTACGTGGCCGAAACCGAGGTTCGAAAGCGGGACAACGCCCTTAACATTTTTGTCGAAGCCAGCCGCGAGCCCAAACCTGTGGGGGAACTCGATGCCCATGACCTCGACCGGCTTCGTCGAGACCGGAAACATCGCGGGAGTGGCGAAACGTCCGGCCCGAATCGCCGAAAACGCCACATGATGGATCTGCTCGGGGTCGGTTCGAGTGAGGGCCTTGTCGAAGACGGTGCGATAAACCACGCCTTGAGCCTAGTCCACTCCAAGTTTGCGTTCGCTACCGCGATTGCCAGCGGCTAGAGACAAAACTGAAGGCCCGGTACCTAAGTACACGGGCCTTCAATCGGGTGGCAGGTAGAGGATTCGAACCTCTGAAGTCGATGACGGCTGAGTTACAGTCAGCTCCCTTTGGCCACTCGGGCAACCTGCCAGCGTCCTCCGCAAAGGGGGGACGGCAAGCAAGATTACCGCACCAACGTATGGTGGTGTCACCCAGTACCTGCCGAACGCCTAGGAGCAGCCATGGCCGATTCTTCCTTCGACATTGTCAGCAAGATTGACCGTCAAGAAGCCGACAACGCACTCAACCAGGCTCAGCGCGAAATCGCCACTCGCTACGACTTCAAGAACACCGGCGCCACCATCGACTGGAGTGGCGAATGGGGCATCGAAATCACTGCGAATGCTGAAGAACGCGCTCTCGCTGTGCTCGACGTTTTCAAAGAAAAGCTGATCAAGCGCGACATTTCGTTGAAGTCGCTTGACGCTGGAGAACCCCGCCAGTCCGGCAAGGACACCAAGATCTCGTCCACCTTGGGCGAAGGCATCAGCACCGAGCAGGCCAAAAAGCTCAGCAAGCTGATTCGCGACGAAGGACCCAAGGGCATCAAGGTTCAGATCCAAGGCGACGAACTGCGCGTCACCAGCAAGAAGCGCGACGACCTGCAAGCAGTCATCGCACTCGTCAAGGGCGCCGATCTGGACTTCGCAGCCCAGTTCACGAACTACCGCTGATACGCGCTCAGGAACCGGTGAACTCGTAGACCGCAGGCCGACGGTCGCAAGCATCTCGCTGCTCACCACGTC
Source organism: Actinomycetales bacterium (assembly GCA_012513165.1). Classification (GTDB taxonomy): domain Bacteria; phylum Actinomycetota; class Actinomycetes; order Propionibacteriales; family Nocardioidaceae; genus Aeromicrobium. Next base: position 16 of record JAAZCT010000340.1, on the reverse strand, counting down.
GCGGGTGGACCTGAGG
>JAAZCT010000339.1 GCA_012513165.1 Actinomycetales bacterium | reverse complement strand
CACGTTCGTGCCATCGAGTTCGGCATACAGCGTGTCGGTGAAGAGCCGGATTGCGCCTTTCGAGGAGCCGTACGCCCCTTGACCGGGAACCGGCAGCAGCGAACCCATCGACGCGAAGTTCATGATCAGGGCTTCTGGGCGAGTCAACAACACCGGCAGGAACGCTTTGACGGGGTACACCGTGCCCCAGTAGTTCACGGTCATCACCTTCTCGATCTCTTCGATCTCGAGGTCTTGAATCTTGGCGAACCTGTGAATGATCCCGGCGATGTTGATCAGTCCATCCGCGGGGCGGCCATGAGCCGCTTCGACTTCGGCGGGGAGCGCCTCGATCGCGGCGCGATCCGTGATCGAGAGCGCGTGAGCAGTGAAGCGTTCGCTGTTCGCACCCGCGAGTTCTTTCGTTTCGGCGAGTCCGTCTGCCGACAGGTCAACCCCCGCCACGCGCGCGTCTTTAGCCAATAGTTGCAAGGCGGTCTCACGAGCCATGCCGTTTCCGGCGCCCGTGATCACGAACAGTTTTCCTGCGATCTGCATGGTTTACGTCCCCTAGTAAATGAGCCAGAATCCCGAGAAACTGTGTCTAGCCTAAACGAAACGCAGGCTTTGGGATGACCAACTAGGTTAACTAGATGCGTAACCTCTTCATTGCCGCGGGCGTGCTCTCCATCGTCGCCTACGCCGTGGTCGGCGCGTTCATGATGAACCTCTGGGCCGTCGAAGCAGCCAGCGAAGTCCCGCTAGCGACCGCCATCGCTGATATGAAAGCGGCAGGCCAGTTCTATACGCCCGTAGGTGGATACGTGTTCGCGACGGTCGGGATCACACTCGCGCTCATGTGGGCTTTCATGGTGATCAAAGCTGGGGCGATTTTGCCGGCGTGGGCTGCCGTGATGTTGTGGGCCGGGATCTTGACTCTTGGCGCAGTGTCCTATTTCTTCAACAGCTTCGGAAACTTGAATTCGGTGGGAGACACCTACGCCGACTGGAACGCAGACGCCGCGTGGGCGCTCGAACGCCCGTTGTATCTGATCAGTTTGGCCGCCTTGGGTGTGACAATTGCTGCGCCCCTCGTGGCCTTCTCCACCTCGCTGGTCCGCAAACGATCCGCCGCTTAACACGACATGCACGGCACCACGGTCAGCTAAGGCAAACAGCGATTTCGTTTTGCCAAATTGCATTCGCGCAGCTCGGCTAATAGCATTAGCCTCATGCCTCGCTCACAAATCCTATGGCTCTCGATATCGCTTCCCTCACTCGCAATCTGTGCAGCACTTGGCTTCAAACTGGGCTGGGGAGCAACAGGCATCCTCTTCGCAGCCGCCATTTTCCCGGACGTTTCCCTCATCGGGGCGTTCGCCAACGTTGGGAAACTGCGGCCAGAACGCGTGAAGTTCTACAACCTCCTGCACACGGTCACAATTCCGGTAGTTCTCACCCTCGCGGGCTGTGCACTTGCTGTTCTCACCCAGAACTTCACTGTGCTGCTCGTAGGTCTCGCATGGTTTACCCACATCGCGGTCGATCGAACGTGTGGTTTCCGACTGCGAGCGGCGGACGGCTCCATTCGACCTGATCCCACAAGCCAAAACTTGCCATTGTGAGCGCACGTCAAGTCGAGTTAATTGAACTCGCGGAGTCTTTGATTGAAAATTTCGGTTTAGAGGCTTTCAGTTTGGGCAACCTCGCAAAAAAGGCAAACATTCGCACACCAAGCCTCTACAAGCACTTCTCAAGTCTCATGGAACTTGAGCACATCATCATTTCCCGGGGGTTCTTGCGGTTCGCGAAGGATCTCAACCATGTGATCGAAACCGCCGCTTCAGATTCGGACGAAGACAATATCGCAGCGCTGGCCGCAGCATATCGGGCACACGCCCTCGCTCACCCTCAGATCTACCGCCTCATGACAGAACGCCCGCTCGACCGGGCTCTTCTCATCCCAGGCAGCGAGCTGGCAGCAATGGATGCGCTGCTGCAGTACTTTGATGAAACACCAGAGCAACACGACCGCGCTCGAGCTGCCTGGGCAGCCGCCCATGGATTAGTCTCGCTGGAAATCTCGGGCAGATTTCCTCCCGGCGCCAACATCGCAGGAGCATGGGGCGTGTTCATCGAGGCTTTCTCACGGTAGCCCCGCGACCTTATCAATTATGAGCGCTGACAGACCGGGCAGAAGTGCGAGCCGCGATTCATGAAGGTTTCGCGCACCATCGGCGTGCCACAGCGCGAGCACGGCTCGCCCGCACGCCCGTAGGCTTCGAGCGATCGCGAAAAGTAGCCGCTCTCGCCGTTGACGTTCACATAGAGCGAATCGAACGAAGTTCCGCCCTGGTCGAGGGCTTGCATCATCACGTCGCGCGCATGATCGAGCAGTGCGAGCGCCTGCTCGCGTGCCAGGGTGTTTGCCGGCTGCGCGTAATGCAGTTTGGCACGCCACAAGGCCTCGTCGGCATAAATGTTTCCGATCCCAGAAACCATGTTCTGGTCGAGGAGCACTTTCTTGATGCCGACGCTCTTGGCAGACAAACGCGCAACAAACCCGTCCCGATCGAAATCTGGATCAAGCGGGTCTAAGGCGATATGGACAATTGCGGCAGGCGGATCGTGCTCGTCTACGAACATTCCACCGAAAATGCGCTGGTCCACGAACGACACCACCTGGCCACTATCGAGCACGAACCACAAGCGCACATGGCGGTGCTCAGACTTCGCATCCGAGATCAAGACTTGGCCGCTCATTCCGAGGTGAACCACCACAGTGGCACCGTCGTCGAGTGTCCACCACAAATATTTTCCACGTCGATTGATCGCCACGACCTGACGGCCGGAGAGTCGATCGATGAAGTGTTGCGGGCCCGCCAGATGGCGTTTGAGCGAACGAGAATCTTCAACAACAATCTGGTCAAGCGAACGTCCCAGCAGATGTGTGTCTAAGCCGCGGCGAACAACCTCGACCTCAGGAAGTTCCGGCACCCGAGTCACTTTCGGCGCCTTGGGAGGTTTCGCTGGCTTTAATGGCGCGCCACGCGATCTCGGCGACCATCTGTTCGGCTTCTTTCTTGCTGCGGCCGTGGCCGCCGTCGAACCGGTAGCCGTTCAGAACGACTTCAGCGGTGAACTCTTTGGCGTGGGCTGGGCCGGTGCCGTTCAGAACATAGGACGGAACGCCTAAGCCATGCTCGGCCGAGATCTCTTGCAAAGAGGTCTTCCAGTCGAGGGCCGCACCCAACTCGGCTGCATTGGCAATGACGGGGTCGAAGATCGTGTGGATGACCTCGGCTGCCCGTTCGATGCCGAACTGGACGTACACCGCACCGAGGATCGCTTCCATCGTGTCCGAGAGGATCGAGGATTTTGTTCCGCCGCCGCTGGCCTGTTCGCCGCGGCCCAAAAGCACATGCTCGCCGATGCCTAGGGCCTCAGCAACCATCGCCAAGGACTTGGCGCTCACAATCGCAGCACGAAGCTTGGCTAGTTGGCCTTCCGGCAGGTCTGGATAGATCCGAAAAAGCGTATCGGTTATCACGAGACCCAACACCGAATCCCCGAGGAACTCGAGCCGTTCGTTGTTGGGCAGCATGCCGTTCTCGTAGGCGTACGAGCGATGCGTCAAAGCATGACGCAATAACTCGGGATCCAAATCTGTGATTCCGAGAGTTTCCTGGAGTGTCTCCACCTCAGGTGCCGTTACGTGAGATTCAGAGAACCTGTCGGCGTTCGCCGCGAGGCCCGTACTGTCCACAATCAGCGCATGCACGGTGGGGTACTACTCGCGAGTCACATGCCGGGTTAGCGCACTCAACAGTGGAGACCACAGTGGTCTTCCATGCTGAACGGCGGTGGCGTGTGTTGCTACGCGACATCTTCCGCTTTGGGACTGCCACGGTTACTCCTCAGGTCGTTCGGTCAATTCAGTCAACGCCGACCACCGGGGGTCGATCGCTGGTCCGTGTGTGTGATCAGGGTCGTCCGCAAGGCGTGCGCCACATTCGGGACACAATCCCGGACAGTCCTGATTACACAACGGGTTTTGCGGCAATCGTAAAACTACCGCATCCCGCAAAACGGGTTCGAGGTCGAGAATGTCGTCCTCGAGGCCCAATTCGTCCTCATCAGGTTCGCCGTATACGAACAATTCCTGAACCCGAAGATCGAGGGGAAACTCAATCTCGGTCAAGCATCGAACGCATTCGCCTTCAGCAGTTGCTGAAATCAAACCCGTAGCTAAAACGCCCTCCATGATGCATTCGAGTCTTACCTCGAGCGCGAGCGGAGAACCCTCAACCACTTTGAGCACATCTATGCCGAGATCTGCCGGTGCTGGCACTTCACGAGTGATCGTTTTTTCGGTACCCGGACGCCGCCCCATCGCGTGGGTGTCGAACGTCAGAGATCCCGTTTGCACGATTCCCCATCTGGTGAGCACAACAGTTCACGGCCCAGAATTAGGCCATCTGAGAGTCTAGCCTGCGCGATACTCGAATTGGAAATCGAGTCCCCCCAACGAGGCTCGAACCTCTTAACGGCCGTAGATCGCATCCAGGGCACGCAGCACGTTCATCGGCACGAGGCCCGTCACTTCGCCTCCGTGCTTCGCCACTT
>JAAZCT010000338.1 GCA_012513165.1 Actinomycetales bacterium | reverse complement strand
GTTTACGGGGATCGCTGCTGCTAGCCCCATGTCGATGACCGGCGCGTGGCTGACGGACAATCGGGACTTGTCTGAGGTTGCCTACGATCCGGTGCTCGTCGACGCTGCCGGGATAGACGCCAACAAACTTCCCCCACTGGTTCCTAGTGGCTCAGTCGTCGGTCCGATCCTGCCCGACGTCGCGGACGCGATTGGCTTGCCTCATTCGGTACGCGTCATCACGGGTGCTCCCGATTTGCAAAACGCTGCGGTCGCTTCGGGATGCATTGAACCGGGGCAAGCTCACATCAGTTTGGGCACTTCATCTTGGGCGAGTTGCCCCGTGACCAAAAAGAAGACCGACATCGTCAAACAAGTCGCCTCCGTGCCCGGAATTGGTGACGGTTACTACTTGATGGCAAATAATCAAGACAACGCTGGCCGGGCGCTCGAGTGGTTCCGCAACACGGTGATGCCCGAAGCGAGTTACGCCGACATCGAAGCATTGGCTCAACTCGCTCCCCCAGGCTCAAACTCGGTTTTGTTTACCCCTTGGCTTAGTGGCGAGCGCAGCCCCGTCGACGACCGATACGCGCGCGCGGGCTTCCACAATCTTTCGCTCAACACGAACCGAAGCGATATGACGCGTGCTGTGCTGGAAGGTGTGGCGATGAATATGCGTTGGCTGTTAGCGGCCGCCGAGAAATTCACCGGCTCGCGCCTCGACTCGATCCGCCTGATGGGCGGCGGCGCGCAACTCGACGTATGGTGTCAGATTCTGGCCGACGTTTGCGACCGACGGCTCGAACGAATCGAAAATCCGCTCGTCGGTGGCTTGCGCGGAGCCGGCATGTATTTCGGTCTGCAAACGGGTGCCATCAGTCGAAACGAGGTACACGGCCTCGTGCCGATCGATCGTACTTTTGTACCCGACCCAGAAAGCCGTGAGATTTACGACCGCTTGTTTGCCCAATTTCCGAAACTTCATCGAAACAACAAGCACATGTTTGCCAGTCTCAACCGCTCGCGCTGAAAGCAACCGCGATCGCCGTTGCGAGTCAGGTCTTTTTGACTTCGCCCGTTGAGAGCGCAGCGATAAACGCCTCTTGCGGCACCTCGACGCGACCCACCATCTTCATACGCTTCTTGCCCTCTTTTTGCTTTTCGAGCAGTTTGCGCTTACGGCTGATATCGCCGCCGTAACACTTGGCGAGCACGTCTTTACGGATGGCGCGAATGTTCTCGCGGGCAATCACACGGGCACCGATGGCAGCCTGGATCGGCACCTCGAACTGCTGGCGCGGAATGAGCTCTTTGAGTTTGCCTGCCAGCGAGACTCCATAGGCGTAGGCGTTATCGCGGTGCACAATGCTGCTGAATGCGTCAACAACTTCACCTTGCAAGAGCACGTCAACCTTGACGAGGTCCGCTGCTTGTTCACCGGTTGGCTCGTAGTTGAGCGAGGCATAGCCCTTGGTGCGCGACTTGAGCGCATCGAAGAAATCGAACATGATCTCGCCCATTGGCAAGACATACCGGATCTCTACGCGGTCTTCGGAGAGGTAGTCCATGCCTTCGAGTTTTCCGCGCCTCGTTTGGCATAGTTCCATGATGGTTCCGATGAAATCGGTGGGCGCGAGAATGGTGGCGTTGACCATCGGTTCGAAGACTTTGGCGATTTTCCCGTCCGGGTATTCGCTCGGGTTCGTGACCACAAAATCGCGACCGTCTTCCATCTCCACGCGGTAGATCACGTTCGGCGCGGTGGAAATCAGATCAAGGTTGAACTCGCGCTCGAGCCGTTCGCGCACGATCTCGAGGTGCAACAGACCGAGGAATCCAATCCGGAAACCAAAACCAAGCGCTCCTGATGACTCTGGTTCGTATTGCAGAGCCGCATCATTGAGTTGTAACTTCTCGAGCGCATCACGCAACGTCGGAAAATCATCACCATCGATGGGGTATAAACCAGCGAACACCATGGGGTTCGGGTGCTCATATCCGCCGAGGGCTTCGGTAGCTGGTTTCGCAAACGTGGTAACCGTGTCACCCACGCGCGACTGACGCACTTCCTTGACCCCCGTGATCAGGTAGCCCACTTCACCAACTGAAAGTTGGTTTTCCTTGTTGGGCTCGGGGCTGATCACGCCGACTTCGAGCATGTCGTGAACCGCACCAGTTGACAGCATTTTGATCTTGTCGCGGTGAGTGAGTTTGCCGTCGAACACGCGCACATACGTGACTACACCGCGGTAAGTGTCGTAGACCGAGTCGAAGATCAGGGCACGTGCCGGCGCGTCTGGATCGCCAGCCGGTGGCGGAACTTCGTCCACGATCAGGTCGAGTAATTCGGTAACACCCACCCCTGTTTTAGCGGAAACACGAAGCACGTCCTCTGGGTCGCCGCCGAGGATACCTGCGATTTCTGCCGCATACTTTTCGGGCTGAGCGCCTGGCAAGGCGATCTTGTTGAGTACCGGAATGATGTGCAGGTCCGCGTTCATCGCCAAATACAGGTTGGCCAG
>JAAZCT010000337.1 GCA_012513165.1 Actinomycetales bacterium | reverse complement strand
TCATTACACACCCTCATGTTTACGCGAAAAAACTGCCGCTGAGTAGCCGTTCGTGATCGAAAAGGGCTGTCCGGACAAATCTCGGACAGCCGCATGCGCGACCGTCGCCGTGCGGATATCTTCGCGCCGACCACAGGACTCATGACATCGTCACGGTATGCAACGCCTCACTCGCAAAACGCCGGAGCGACGGAAGGCCTGACGCGGCATGAAGATCGGAACTCGTGACGCTAGTTTTCGGCTCTTCCCCTTCGACGCCTAACCGGGCAATGAGCCGCTGCTAGTTCGTGGGATCGGCAGGCGTATCGCCCGAGGCGTCGGCCTCGGCGTCTTCGCGCTCGGCCCACATCGTGTTCGCTTTGCGCGAGGTGCGCGCGAACGACCAGATCAGCAAAGCCCCAGCGATACAGAACGCGAGTGTGAACCCACCCGCGAGCCAGCCGACCGGTTCGCTGCCGTCCGGCGCGATGCCATCCTTGGCGGCAAGGATTTCAGAAACGACGACGGCTGCGGTTTGAAAACTACTGAACACTCCCCCAGCCTAACCCCTCGACGAAACAGTCCGTCGAGGTAAACAGAACGGCTATATCAGCGGCCCATCAACTTGGACCAGAATCCGCCGCCCGAAGCACTCGCGGCAGCGTCTAGTTGAGCTTTCGTGTGTTTGCCGTTGCACCATTGGCCGGCGGGAACGGAACGCTTCACCTGGTCAATATGTTGACCGCATCCGCGCCAGGTTGTCTTGCCGCAAGTCTTGCAACGTGCTGCTGAACACATAACTACTCCTCAGGTTGATTTGATACCCCTAGGGGTATACAGTAGCACCATGCTTGAGAACCCACGAATCGTCATCATCGGCGGCGTCGCCGGTGGCATGTCCGCTGCAACCCGCTTGCGTCGCTTAATGGAACACGCGTCCATCACGGTGATCGAACGCAGTGCCAACGTCTCGTACGCGAACTGCGGCTTGCCGTATCACGTCGGCGGCATCATCCCCGAGCGCGATTCGCTCCTGCTGCAAACCCCAGAATCCCTGCACAAGCGCTTCCGCCTCGACGTGCGCGTCAGCCACGAAGCCAGCGAAATCGACCGCACCGCCAAGACCCTCAAGGTCCGCGACCTCGTCACCGGCGAAGTCGAAACCGTCGAGTGGGACACGCTGATCCTGTCCCCCGGCGCTCGCCCGGCTCTGCCTCCCATCGAGGGAATCGAACGCGCCCACACCCTGCGCACCGTGGAAGACGCCGACTCGCTCATCGCCGCGAGCGCCAACGCCAAGCGCGTCGTGGCGATGGGCGGAGGATTCATCGGCCTCGAACTCGCTGAGAACTTCCGCCACCGCGGCCTCGCGGTCGATCTGATCGAAGCCGCACCCCAACTGATGGCCCCGATCGACATGGAAATGGCCCAATACGTACACGAACACATGGCAGCCAACGGCGTCACCGTACACCTGAACCGCCGGGTTTCGGCCATCAACGTGACGAATGTGGTCCTCGACAACGGAGACGTGATCGACACCGACTTGGTGATCAGTGCGATCGGCGTTCGCCCCGACTCCACCCTCGCCCAGGTGGCGG
>JAAZCT010000336.1 GCA_012513165.1 Actinomycetales bacterium | reverse complement strand
GGTTGGTGCAGTCGGGGATGCATGTGGTTAACAACTGGAACAGTGTTGATCCGCGGCAGCAGAAGCGCGAGGAGGAGCTGGAGGAGGATCGAAAGCCCGACCCGAATCGCAATTATCCGCCAGTGGCGAAAGACGATGACATTTTTGGCGCTCGGGCGGGCAGCACGGTGGTGTTGCCGGTGACCGTGAATGACAATGATCCTGATGGCGACGTGTTGACGGTGTCGCCGAACTTGCGGAGCCGTGACAAGAACCTTGAGTTGACCGTGGTGGGTAACGGGACGCAGGTTCAGGCGAAAGTTCCTGATGGTGCGAGCGGTTCGGTGTCGTTTACGTATACGGTCACTGATGGCCATCCGGATAACCCGGAAAGCAACGAAGCTCAGGTAACACTCAACATCGTTGACTCATCGCGCGATGTGAAACCCGAGATGTTTGAGCGCCGCGTCAACGATTTGACGGTGGCGAAGGGCCATCAGGCTTCGGTCAATGTGATGCCCTCGTGGTATGACCCCGATGGTGACCCGCTGGTTTTGACGAGCGCGCACAGCGACGGTGGCGAGGTCAACTTCCGGCCAGACGGAAACATTGACTTCCGTGATAACGGCCAGGGAGGCACGAGCAAGACGATTCTCTTTGAGCTCGCCGGTGGAAAGGAAATCGCTAAAGGCAAGGTGGCAGTCACGGTAGTCGCGCCCGATAAGGCTGCTCCGGTGACTGTGGCCGATCGGGTATCGGGAATCGCCGGTTCTGCGATCAGTCTTGATCCACTCGCCAATGACACCGACCCGCTTGGCGGAGATTTGCGTTTGGTCACGTTGGACGTAAAGCCGATCAGCCAGGGGCAAATTGAGATCTCGCGGGATGCTGAAAGCGGCTACGCGACGGTGACTGCGAGTCGCCCAGGTTCGTACTACCTCACATACGCCGCAGGAAACAATTCGGCGCGGCAGTCGAAGAAGGAAGTCATCCGTGTTGACGTGATGGCGACGGGCACTTCAAACCGGCCTCCGATTGCGGATCGTGACGTCGCGGCAGTTTCTCCGAGTGGTTCAACCTTGGTGGACGTGTTGGCGAATGATTCGGATCCTGATGGGGATGTACTGATTGTTCGCGGTTTTGGCAAGGTGCCCGATGGGATTAAGGCCTCCTTGATTGATCGGAAGTTTGTCCGCATTGAGGCCGTAGCACCGTTGGATGGCCGTACGGCTGAGGTGATCTATCACTTGACTGACGGTGAGCATCAGGTTGAGGGAGTCATTTCTATTACGGAGGCAAGTTCAGCCGGCAATAGGCCACCAGTTGCTGTGGATGATCAGGTGACGGCGCGCGCTGGGTCGATTATTACGATTCCAGTTCTTGCGAATGACATGGATCCTGATGCCGATCCTTTGACGGTGTTTGGTCAGGACCTGGAATTGCCTGAGGACGTGCCGGTTGTTGCGACAGGTACTGCGGTGCGGGTGATGGTGCCCGATGACGGTCGTCGTGAGCTTGAGTTCATGTATACGGCGCGTGATTCGAGCCATGCTGGTGGGACTGCGCGCGTGGTGGTCAATATCTTGCCGAACGAGGCGAAGGGTAATCGTGCGCCGCAGCCAAAGCCGGTTGAATGGCGAGCGGTGTCTGGTCAGACGGTGAAGATTCCGTTGGCTGCGGTGGATGCTGATCCCGATGGCGATCCGGTGTCGTTCGCGCGGGTGGTGGAGCAGCCTGAGTTAGGTCGCATTGTCAATAGTGGTGTTGATTGGATTGAGTTTGAAGCCAATCCTGAAGCGGTGGGCACCGATGCTTTTTCGGTGCAGATCGCCGATCAGTTCGGGGCCACGGGCAAACTTGATATTCGGGTGGGCGTGGCGAAGAAGGAGCCGGTGAATCAGCGTCCGGCAGCTTTGGACGACGCGATTTTTGTGAAGCCTGGCCGCACGATTCAAATACCGGTGATGGCGAATGATTCGGATCCTGATGGTGATGAACTGATGTTGCTACCCGAGGTCAACTCCACGGATGATGCTGCCAAGATCGTGGACGGTTTTATCGAGTTGACTGCGCCTCGTGTCGAAAAAGGCGGCCAAAAATCAGTGGCGGCGAACTATTCGGTGACGGACGGCTTGGGTGGGTTCTCGCGGGCGTTGTTGGTGGTTTCGGCAAGTGACAGTGCGCCATTCCATGCTCCGATGGCGAATGACGATGTCGTGTCTGCTGCTGATATCGCTGGGAAGAAGGCTGGCGATAAGCATGATGTGGATGTGCTGGAGAATGACGGCGATCTCGACGGCGCTCGTGAGTCATTGAAGGTTGAGGCCTTGACCGATGACGCGCAGTCGGTGCGCGGCACGTTGCGGGTCACGTTGTCTGCCGATGATCGGGTTGTTCCCTATCGGTTGGTCGATGGCGATGATCAAGTGGCTTATGGGTTTGTTCGGTTGACGGGTACCGCCAATTTGGCGCCCGAGTTGGATGAGTCGAAGGTGCCGCTTAAGGTCAAAGCCGGCGAGAAGTTACAGATCGATTTGCGCGATTACGTGTTAGTCCGCAAGGGACATCAGCCGCGTGTTTACCGGCATGATCAGGTATCGGTGGTGCATGGCGATGGTACTGATCCGGTAGTCGATGACCATCATGTTGTGTATCGATCGACGAAGGATTTTTACGGAATGGCAGCAGTCTTGTTGCCCGTCACTGATGGCAAGTCGGTTGATGATGGTGCTGGTTTGGTTTCTCAGATCACTATTCCGATTGAGGTAACTCCGGCTGGGAATGTGGCACCGGAGGTACGGTCAACCTCGGTTCAGGTCACGGCTGGTGCCAAGCCTGTGGCGATTGATCTTAATCGGATCGCGCGGGATGCAAACAACGACAAACTGTCGTTCAAGGTCCGCGGCGCCGACCGGGGAGTCAAAGGCAAGATTGATGGCGATGAGTTGTTGATCAGTGCTGACAAAGATGCTCCGGCAACGGATGAATTGGAATTGAAACTCGACGTTGATGACGGCAACGTGAGGAAGCCATCGGTCGGAACAATCTCTGTGCGCGTGTACTCAATTAACGGCACGAATAAGACCGGCGGTCGCGAAGATGAATTAGTTGACGATGCAGTAGATCCGGATCCTTTGGCACGTATGACCTTGATGAGCCCCGTGAAACTGGACGGTGCTGCAGGGAAGACCGTATCGGTCGACATGGCGGCACAGATCGTATTCGACCCCACCCCAAAGTCAAGCAAGAAGGTCACGAGTGTCAAGAAAGTGGAAGGGCGCGGTGACGCAAACTCGAATGGAACGGTCGTTCAGATCACTCCGGAGGACAACTTCGCAGGACGACTCTCCTATGAAGTGACGGTTGATGATGGCTCTGGAGATCCGGCCCGTGCCGTCACGGGTCGCATCGAGGTGACTGTTGCTGCCGCTCCAGATGCGCCTGGCAAGCCTTTTGCCGAACCACAGACGCCGACGAGTATGCGATTGTCATGGGCTGCTCCTGCGGATAACGGGAAGCCCATCACCGGGTATGACGTGAACTGGAAGGGCGGCAAACAAGAATGCCGAGGAACGCAATGCGTGATTGATGGCCTGAAGCCCGGAGACACCTATACCTTCACGGTGACGGCACATAACGAAATTGGTGAGAGCAAGCCAAGCCCTGCTTCCGATCCCGTCACCCCAGACCAAGTGCCTGACCAGATGTCGGCTCCAACAGTGAAGACGGAGACGGCGTACCCTGCTCGGGATCGCAAGTTGAGTCTCAATTGGGTGGCTCCAGCGAACAAGGGCTCAGCCATCGTCGGATACGAAGTCGAACAATCTCCTGGCGGCCTGAAGTCGTTTGGAGCGACGGCGAAGGGTGCAGATTTCACTAGTCTGGCTAATGGTTCTTCCTATCGATTCCGCGTCCGCGCAAAGAATGCGAAAGGTGAAGGTGCGTGGTCGAATTGGTCGGCCTCCGCGATCCCCATGACGAAACCCGGAGCAGTCAGCAACGTAACTATCCAGACACAGCTCACCAGCAGTGGGCGCCAAGGTCACATCTCGGCGACTTGGAACGCCCCAGCCTCGTCTGGCGGAGATCCTGATGGCATCGCGCGATATCACGTTGAAGCGTGGGCCAACGGTTCGAAAGTGGCCTCCAAGACGGTCACGGGAACGTCGACGGACTTCTCAGTAGCGAACGGCAAGGTTTACCACGTTCAGGTGCGCGCCGAGAACCGAGCCGGAGTGGCAGATAGTTTCGGAAAATCCGGTCAAGTCACGGTCCATGGGCTGTCAACTGCGCCCACGAACCTCCGCAAGCATGGTGCCGACGGAGACAAAGCGGGGATCGTTGCGTTCACGACGCCGGCAAACAACGGTGGCTATCCCGTCACGAAGTACCTCTTGGAAACCCAAGGTGGCTGGTCGAAAACCGTGAATGCGCCCACCACTGCTGAGGGCGCTGCAACCTCGTTGCCAGTTCAATTCAACAGCAACAGTAATAGTGGCTACTGGGTGAGGATTACCCCCATCACCTCGCCGTCGGGCAAGGGCGAACGCAAGGGCGCCAGCGCGCAGTCGGGCGCCGTGTTTAAGCCCTTCGGCAAGCCAGGAACTCCCAAGAACAACAGTTCGGCCGGGGGGTATCGCACAACGACCTTGAAGTGGAGCACAGCTGGAACCGCGAACGGTCGCCCCATCGAAAAGACCCAGATTAAGGGTGACGCAAGCGGGACATTCACTGGAACGTCAGGCAGCAAGAGTGTCGCAACTGCTCAAGGCGGAATGAAGAAGTGCATTCAGGTGCGTTCGGCAGCTGGGGGAGTCTGGTCTGACTGGAGCTCTAACATCTGTGCGACATCAAATGCGCGCAAGGTGACGCTCTATTTCCGTGACAGAAGCCCACGAAGTCCGTGTACCGCAAATTGCGCGTCGATTAACTTCAAGGTCGAGGGTTTCAAGTCCAACACCACTTACTCGTGGACTTCGGACATCGGAAACAACTACAGCGGAAGCTTCAAGACCGGCTCGGATGGGCGTAAAGACATTGGAGAGGTTGCGATTGCTAACCGGAGCTCCCACGGCAACGAAAGCAACTGGGTCAAGGTCGACGGTGTCAAAGGCACCGGCAAGATGGGCAAATAAAAAATGACGCCGACAGCAGCTTCGAAAGGAAAAATATGACAATGACACCCGAACAGACCGCGTGGTTTTCGACCACTTTTGGTCAACTCGTCGCAAACATTGAGCAAGCCGTAGTAGGCAAGACAGAGGTCATCCAACTTGCGATGACCTGTCTGATTGCTGAAGGACATCTTCTCCTGGAAGACTTTCCGGGCACCGGCAAGACCTCGCTCGCGCGAGCCATGGCCCAAACCTTGCACGGAAAGCAGAGCCGAATCCAGTTCACGCCTGATTTGCTCCCTAGCGACGTAACGGGTGTGACCATCTACGATCAAGCCAGTCACAAATTTGAGTTCCACCAGGGCCCAATTTTCGCCAACGTGGTGCTCGCTGACGAGATCAACCGTGCGTCGCCCAAGACGCAGTCTGCCTTGCTCGAGGTCATGGAAGAAAGCCAAGTCACAGTTGACGGTTTGCCCCATCCTGTGGGCCGCCCGTTCATGGTGATCGCCACGCAAAACCCGATTGAACAAGCAGGCACCTACCGGTTACCTGAAGCTCAGTTGGATCGTTTCTTGATGAAGACTTCGATCGGATACCCCGATCACGCAAGCACGGTAAAGATCCTTTCGCAACCGACCCACAGTCGTGGCGGGAATATCCTCGATCCGATCATCAGCACTGAGAACGTGGTGGGGATGATCGATCTTGCGAATCAAGTTCACGTCGATGATTCGATCTTCGAATACGTTTCTCAGTTGACAGAAGAGACACGTAACGCACCGGATGTTTTGCTGGGATGCAGCGTTCGTGCGGGTCTGGCTTTGGTGCGTTCGTCCCGCGTATGGGCTGCGGCCTCGGGACGTAACTACGTCTTGCCTGACGACATCAAGATCTTGGCGCTCCCCGTCATGGCGCATCGTATGGTGCTGGATCCCGAAGAGGAATTCCGTGGGAATACTGCCGAGCAAGTTGTTAAACGCATCCTCGAAAACGTTGCGGCGCCGCAGGAGCGTGTCTTGGCATGACAACGGACGTCGATGTGCGCACGCGGGGCACCAAAGTGGTGGCGTTTCGGCGCCGCGCTGAAGGGGCTCTACGTAAAGCAGGCGGATGGATAGCCACAGTCACGGACAGGCCGCGTTCTTTCGCGCGGCCCGTGACTGAGGTTGTGACGCCCACCGCTTGGACGCTCGCAGCGATGATTCCGTTCCTTGCTTGGGGTGCGACGAGCCTTGGCTGGATTGAACTGCGGGTGGGGACGATCTTCCTGACCGCCTTGCTGCTTGTCAGCATTGCTTTCGTGTTTGGCAAGCATCAACTCGTGGCGCGGTTCGATCTTTCTCGCGACCGCGTAGTGGTGGGCGAGCGAGCAAACGGTCGAATCGTACTGACGAACGAGTCAGCACATCGGAGTTTGCCCATGTCCGTTGAATTGCCGGTCGGGGCAGCCTCGGCTGGATTTGATTTGCCCTCGCTTCCCGCGCAGGCGGAGCACGAAGACTTATTCGCAATTCCAACGTCACGGCGTGCAGTTTTGACTGTTGGGCCGGTGCGAACCGTTCGCGCCGATCCTTTGGGTCTCTTGCGTCGCGAGCAGCAACTCACCGACGAGCACCTGTTATACGTGCATCCAAAGACGGTGCGGATTCAAGGCACGGCAGCAGGATTCGTTCGCGATCTCGAAGGTCAGGTCATTCGCAAGATCACTGACAGCGACGTTGCCTTCCATGCGTTGCGGGCGTACGTTCCTGGTGATGATCGGCGTTATGTGCACTGGAAGAGCACCGCCCGCACGGGAATGCTCATGGTTCGCCAATTTGAAGAAACACGTCGGTCTCACCTTGCGGTTGGGCTTAGTACTCGACTCGATGACTATGCCTCGAGCGATGAGTTTGAACTGGCAGTATCGGTTGCTGGGTCGCTAGGGGTTCAAGCGATTCTCGACGGTCAAGAGATGACCGCGGCAACTTCGTCAAATCGCCTGCGTATTGCCGGAGCGACGTCGCTACTCGACAATCTGTCTGGCGTTGATTTTGAACTCGGAGCACAGCGACTTCCTGACCTTGCCCGACGTATTGCGCGGGAAGCTCAAGGAGCCAGTGTGGTCATTTTCGTTTGCGGTTCCGTGGTAGATCCAGCCGAGTTCCGGCGGGCCCGTCGGCAACTGCCGCCAGATGTGCGAACCGTTGTTGTCCGCACACAGAACTCTGTTGCGAGTTCCCTTAGCAGCATGGGCGACATTGACATCAGCACGATTGGCGAACTTGAAGATTTGCCACCCACAATGCGGAGGCTGCAAGCCGGATGACGACTGAAAACTCTCTCACGACACGTCTGGTCATCCTTGACGTTCTGATGATTACTCTGCTGAGCATCCTGGCGTTGTCGCCGCTGGCAGCAGTGTTTGACGGCCCGCGTTGGATCCTCGCTGCAGCGGGGGGACTCGTCATCGGGGTGGGTGTCACGTTGGTGGCGCGCAAACTCAATTGGGGTCCCTGGCTCACCGCGATCATGTTCGTCTTGACATACATCCTGTTTGGCCCAGCGCTTGCCGTTCCCGGCAGCACCATCGCAGGTGTTGTACCTACGCTGGATGGGGTTCGCGACATTTTGTATGGCAGCGTTGAAGCCTGGCGAAACGCCCTAACTTTGCAACCGCTGCTTACCGGTGAATATCAAGTATTTG
>JAAZCT010000335.1 GCA_012513165.1 Actinomycetales bacterium | reverse complement strand
GCTGGGTAACACCCAGTGGGGGCAACCCTAAGGCTAGTGCCACAGAAACATACCGCCCGCAGGGGCAAGGGTGAAACGGTGAGGTAAGAGCTCACCAGCGCAATCGGTAACGGTTGCGGCTAGGTAAACCCCACCGGGAGCAAGACCAAGAGGGCGCTTCGGCGTCTGCGCTGACGGGCTGCTCGTCTGCATCAGCGGGTAGGTTGCACCGAGGTGTCCAGCAATGGGCACCCCAGATGGATGGTCGCCTATCCCTTCGGGGAGCACAGAATCCGGCTTATAGGCCAACTCATTTGCACCACCTTGCTGTTGAACTCTCGCTGCTCTGGTGCGTCTTTTCGACTTCTTTGAGCCATAGCGATAAAGGTTCCCATCACTAGTTGACGTGTGATCGTTGGGCAACTCATTGATGAGGGGAAAGTCGGCGGATCTTGATCTCGAAGGCGGTATCGAAAAAGGTTTCGTCGCCATCGATGCCACGTCGCGAGATTTCGCGAAGCTCGGTTTGTTCGTGGCCAATAACGGCAACGTAGGCGATGAGAAAGTGGTTCTCGCTGAACGGACGAAGGAACGGGATGAAGATCCCGACTGGAACGACGAAGCCGATGAGTCACCTGCAGATCGGAACTCAACAGCTATCTGAATAATCCAAAGCGACTGCATCCTGGGTTAGTCAATCGCCTCTGCTGGAGGAACCCAATGGCTATAGTGAGTTTCTGTGACTGACACCAAGATCGTGCTGTGGCGTTGGGTCGGTTTGCAGTGCTCGGTCTTGGTTGCCTTGGCCGGAGTGGTCATCGCTCGGGGCTTCATTCCATTCGGTGATTTCGGGCTAGCTGCGTTGGCGATCGGTGATGTCTTTAGTGTTCGCACACCAACGACGGGTATGCCGTCCACGGCCTGGTGGACGGTCCCAGGCTCAGACCTACGACACCCGGGTCCGCTGCATTTTCAATTGTTGGCACCCGTTTACCTAGCAACCGGTCGAAGCCCATGGGGATTAGTGTTTTCTAGCGCAATCTTCGCGGCAGCCATGTTGATTGCCATGCTGGTGCTTGCTTGGCGTATCGCTGGGCCATTAGGTGTGCGTCTCGTGGGATTCAGTTCAATGATTTGGCTGCTCCCGAGTATGACTATGGTGGCCCCGTGGAATCCAGTTGCTACGGTTCTGGGAACCGGGCTGGCACTTGTTTCTGCGTGGGGTGTTCTCACACGCCAACAGTGGGTGTGGCCCTGGTTGGTCTTCGCGTTCAGCCTCACCATCCAGTCGCACTTGGGCGCCCCGATCGTCATGGCTGTAATCGCTGCATACGTGCTATTTGCGGCAATTCGTGACGCGAGAAAGCACGGAAACCCGTGGACTTTTACCGAGATTCTTGTGGCCATGCTGGTGGGCCTCGTCTGTTGGGCGGCGCCTTTATGGGGTGTCATCTCGGCGCCGCGGAACAACCTCACAGAATTAATGGCGTGGGTGAGTGCTGGGCGAGACAACAGCGGAGCGAGCAACAACATTGGAATAGTTGCCTACGTGCTTCTCGCACTGGTATTTGCCATCGTTGTAGTTGTCGTTTTGACGAGAAAAACGCTCTACTCGTATGAAGGCAAAACTGCTGTCTCTTTGAGACGCCTGACCGACCTCTATCTCGCGGCAATAGCGGGAGTCATAGTTACCCTCGTGGTTGCAGGTTTTGGGACTGCACAATTCTTGTTCTACGCCACGCCTATATTTATATTTCCATTCGTTACGGCAGGGTTTGTTGGTTCTTTCAGGCGCGGCCGATCAGCGAGCGAAGCCCGAGTTCCTCGATGGCTAGTTGCATTGGTGGTAATTGGTCCGATGTCTTTTTGGATGTATTTTTACCCGGAATCATGGCTCGCGGCCGCACGTTACTCGGACCACGTTCAGCTTTCGACTGAGAAGGTACTGGAATTGGAAGGGACTCGAGATCGCCCTGTTGTCGTGAGTTACCCAGGTTACCGCTGGAACCCTGTGGCGCCTGCGATTGCTGCGGAGCTGGCGGCGAATGGGATAGATGTTCGGATTCCTAACAGGGAAGAACCGATTCGTTCCGATCCGCTCTGGTGGCGCGAGACACCCGTTGAGGGACCACATTTACG
>JAAZCT010000334.1 GCA_012513165.1 Actinomycetales bacterium | reverse complement strand
CCTCGGCAACGTCTGAGGCTGACGGAGGGTCAGACGGGGCGTCGTCGCCCTGGAACTGTTGCGTACCGATGACTGCAAGCGCCGCGATTCCTGCGATCGCGGCAGGCAGCGCGTACGGTTTCCGTGACTTCTTTGGCGGTCGGTTCATGGGGTTACGTCCTTGCTGCGCGGCGTGAGTGAGAGGCGTTCGGCATCGGTCAATCCGCGCAACGGTGCTGCTGGAAGGCGGTCGCCGCGAATGCTGGCAACCATGTCCAGTGTGCGGCGCGTGGCTTCGACGTCATGGGTGCGGAACATGCCGGCACCGGCCATCGCGGCGATGGCGGTCGCCGCGAGGGTCCCTTCGAGACGTTCAGCCACGGGCAGGTTCAGCGTTTCGCCCACGAAATCTTTACGAGACAACGCCATCAGCACGGGCCAACCGGTGGCCACCAGTTCCGGGGTGCGGCGCATCAATTCCAGACCCTGCATCGTGGTCTTTCCAAAATCGTGAGTCGGATCTATCAAGATCCCATCGCGCGGGACGCCGAGTGCCACCAGCGCTTCGGCTTTCGCGGTCGTGGTGTTGATGACGTCAGCCACCACATCGGCGTACTGAACGCCCTCGGGGGTGGGATCGGTGCGTGGTGCGACTCCGCCCGTGTGCGAACACACGAAACCGCAACCGAACTGGGCCGCAACTGCGGCGAGGTCGGGATCGGCGCCGGCCCACGTGTCGTTGAGCAGATCAGCGCCAGCTTGAGCGGCCGCCTCGCCCACGTCGGCACGCCACGTATCCGAGCTGATCACGATCTCAGGGAAGCGAGCACGTACGGTTTCAATGAAGGGCACGACTCGTTCGATTTCCTCGGTGGCCGTCACTTCAGGTCCGACTCCGGCCTTCACGCCGCCGATATCAATCACGTCAGCACCGGCATCGATCATGCGTGCAACGGACTCCAACGCATTCTTCGGATCCCAGTTCGCGCCCTTGTCGTAGAACGAATCAGGCGTGCGGTTCAAGATCCCCATGATCAACGCGCGTTCGCGCAGCACTGCGCGTCCGCGAAAGATCAACTGGGCCATGGACCTAGAATCCCACACTGCACCTGACCTGCCATGACGCGCAGGTCGGACACGTCAGATGGCACGGGGCCAGCCGATCAACCGGTGACGTAGTTGGTGAGTTGATCGCGTTCGAACTCGAGTTGATCCATCCGGAACTTGACCGCATCGCCGATGCTGACCAGACCGAGAATCTTGCCGTCTTCGACCACAGGAATATGCCGGATTCGCTTCTCCGTCATGGTGGCCATGAGCCGCCCAAACGAGTCCTCTGGGCCACAGACGATAAGTTCGGTGGACATGATTTGCTCTACGCGTGCCTGCAAAGGATGAGGAATAGCAGGCAGTTTGCGGACCAGATCGCGTTCCGTTGCAATCCCGAGGAGTGAATCGTCTTCGTTCAGAACAACGATCGCGCCAACATTGCGGGTGGTCAGTTGTTCGAGCAACTCGACGATCGTTGCGGTGGGCGAAATGGTGAAAACTTCGTTGTTTCCCTTGGCTCGAAGTACGTCACGAACGCTCATGGCTGTCTCCTCAGTCTCGGTGACGGCCAGTTTAGCCCGATCGAGGCTCGTTCGCGAGGGTTCGCGATTAGTCGTCGTGGCGGAACTGAATATGGCGCACGTTGTCTGGAGTGGGGTCTTCAACCGGTTCGTTAGGGACCAAAGCAAGATCCGGATCGCCGTCGGCGGGATTGTCTGGGAAGTGCCCCAAATAGGCCATTACAGAATCGTGAAGCCGGCCGTTGGTGGCCACCGCATTGGGACCCCAAGGGCCGTCCACGCCCGCCAAACTGGTGAACTTTCCGCCGGCCTCGCGCACGATCACATCGAGTGCAGCCATATCCCACACGTTCAACTCTGGTTCGGCAGCGATATCGATCGCACCTTCAGCCAACAGCATGTAAGACCAGAAGTCGCCATACGCGCGGGTGCGCCAGCATTGACGCAACAGCGCCTGGAACTCGCTGCCTTTGCCGATATCTTCCCAACTTGGAGCCGAGGAAAAAGACATCGAAGCTGCACTCAATTCGCGCACGCCCGAGACTCGAATCTCGCGGGTGTTGCGGAACGACTTGCCCGTATGAGCGCCGCCGTCCTTCATCGCCCACCATCGGCGGCCGAGCGCGGGAGCCGACACGCAGCCGGCAACCACTTCACCGGCTTCTTCTAATGCAATCAAGGTGGCCCAGACCGGAACCACGCGCACGAAGTTCGAGGTGCCGTCGATGGGGTCGATAATCCAGCGACGTTCGCCGGTCTCGCTGGTGCCCTCGGTGACTCCGCCTTCTTCGCCCAAGACGGTGTCTCGGCCGCGGGCGGACTTAAGCATTTGCCGGATCGCATCTTCGACGGCTTGATCCGATTCGGTTACATAGGTCATGTCTGGCTTGGTTGAAACTTGGAGATCGATCGCACCAAAACGGTCCATGCTCAGGTTGTCGGCAGCGTCTGCGAGAACGTGCGCGAGACGGAGGTAGTCCAAATACGGGTTAGCCATGAGGTTAGCCTACGCTGCCGGTGACCTGATTTCGTTGATCTAACAGCGTAGAAACGATGGTTTTACCAACTGTCTGTGGCGCTGCGACTGTCGAGAATCCGACGGAAGCCCATCACTCTTTCCGGCCGCACCCCTTTGGCGAACTCGGGGTCGTCTAGGGCGCACTCAGGCTCCGTGCTCGTGTGGCTGCACCCACGAGCGCACCCGCGAACCACCTCGGCCAGATCAGGGAAAGCCGAAATGATCTTGTCCGCGTCCACATGCGCCAAACCGAACGACCGCACTCCAGGGGTGTCAATGATGCGCCCGCCCTGGGGGAGCGCGAAACTCACCGCCGAAGTGGAGGTGTGACGACCGCGGCCGGTCACCTCGTTCACATGGCTCGTGGCGCGTCCAGCGTCAGGGTTGAGCGCATTGACGAGCGTGGACTTGCCGACGCCGCTGTGCCCCACAAAAACACTCGCGTGATCGCGAAGCATCGCCTCCAACTCGCTGAGGTCTCCGCCGCGTTGCGTGGTGACCACCTGCACGTCGAGTGGTTCGAGT
>JAAZCT010000333.1 GCA_012513165.1 Actinomycetales bacterium | reverse complement strand
CTGCACGCCACTCGCTCCAGCCCACTTGGGATCGGCGGTGCCGAAATGACTGCCGATATCGCCGAGGCCCGCTGCAGAAAGCAGGGCGTCGACCATCGCGTGAGCGGCGCAGTCGCCGTCGGAATGGCCGGCCAGACCGCGCTCGGATTCCCACTTCAAACCGGCCAGCCATAGTTCTTGGCCCGCAACTAGTTCATGAACATCGGTGCCGATGCCTACACGCATAGAGGTCATGGTGAGCACGCTACTACGTTGACGCGGTTAGGCTTGGCTAGTGACGATTCGCCTTTTCGATTCCGCCAGCCGTGAAATCCGCCCGCTCACGCCCATCCAGCCGGGCAAAGTGGGGATTTATCACTGTGGTCTGACGGTGCAGGGGCCCCCGCATATCGGACACATCCGCAAGGAAGTGGTGTTCGATGTTTTGCGACGCTGGCTCGAACAAGCGGGCCTCGAGGTCACGATTGTTGCGAACGTCACCGACATCGACGACAAGATCCTCGCCAAGGGTGAAGAGCTGGGCGAACCGTGGTTCGCGGTCGCTTACAGAAACGAGCGCGCGCTGCACGCGGCATATGAGGTTTTGGGCTGCCGGCCGCCCACTTATGAACCGCGCGCGACGGGTCACGTGCCAGAGATGATCGAGATGATCGAGATCCTCATCGATCGGGGCCACGCGTATCCGGCCAAAGACGATTCGGGCGACGTGTATTTTGACGTGCGGTCGTGGCCTGCCTACGGCGAACTATCGAATCAGTCGATCGACGATATGCAACCTGCTGCGGATGCGCCCCTCAGTTCGAAGCGCGACCCCCGCGATTTTGCGTTGTGGAAGGGCCATAAAGAGGGCGAGCCAGAGACGGCATCCTGGCCTACCCCGTGGGGCCGCGGCCGCCCGGGTTGGCACCTCGAGTGCTCGGCGATGGCCGCCAAGTACTTAGGCGAGAAGTTCGACATTCACGGTGGCGGCCTCGATTTGCGCTTCCCACATCACGAAAATGAACTGGCCCAATCGCGTGCCGCAGGTCAAGAGTTCGCGAACGT
The DNA here is from genome assembly GCA_012513165.1 of Actinomycetales bacterium. GTDB lineage: Bacteria > Actinomycetota > Actinomycetes > Propionibacteriales > Nocardioidaceae > Aeromicrobium. The sequence continues at coordinate 1,165 of JAAZCT010000333.1, read as the reverse complement.
CTGGATGCACAACGCCATGTTGAATCTGGGCGGATCGAAGATGGCGAAATCGGTTGGCAATACGCTCATGGTTTCTGAAGTAGTCAAACGTGTCCCAGCGCCAGCCTTGCGCTACTACCTGGCTGCCGCGCACTACCGGTCCATCATCGAGTTCAGTGAGGAAGCGCTCGCAGAGGCGGCCACCGCTTATGCCCGGGTCGAAGGTTTCGTAACCCGCGCGAGCGAGTTGGTGGGCGTTGGCGAAGTGGGCCAGGTGCCCGCGAGCTTCGCTGATGCGATGAATGACGATTTGTCGGTGCCAGCCGCGCTCGCGGTGCTGCACAACCTGGTCGCTGAAGGAAACAAGGCGGTCGGTACTGGCGATAAGGCACTCGTCACGCAGCATCTTGCTGCGGTTCGAGCGATGTTGGACGTCCTCGGTTTAGACCCTGTTACATGGGCAGGAGCAGGCGCCAACGCAAACGATGAGACACTTGCAGTATTGGTCGACCAGTTGCTGGCACAGCGAACCGAAGCCAAAGCCGAGAAGGATTTCGCTGCCGCAGATCTCATCAGGGATCAGTTGACGGCCGCCGGAGTCGAATTAGAAGACACACCCGCGGGCACGCGTTGGTCTGTGAAGGGAATGTAGTCATGGCAGGAAATAGCCAACGCCGCGGGGCGATCAAGAAGTCTGGCAAAGGCAACCCCACTGCTGGTTCGGGTGGCCGCCGTCGCAAGGGACTCGAGGGCAAAGGACCTACTCCGAAGGCTGAAGACCGCCCGTACCACAAGAAACACAAGATGGCTCAGTCCTCGCAAAAGCGTCAGCAAGCTCGCCCCAAGCAGGGTCGCGATCGCAAGACTGACGGACCTCAGTGGGTAGCAGGACGCAACTCGGTGCTGGAACTGTTGCAGGCTGAAGTGCCCTTGATCGCTGTGTATGTGGCCGAGGGCATCGACCGCGACCAGAAGGTCCGCGAAATCTTAGATTTGGCTGTGGTTCAGAACCGGCCTCTGATCGAGATCCCACGCAATGAACTCGACACGATCACGTCGGGCGTGGTGCACCAAGGTGTAGCGGCGAAGGTGGAGTCCTACGAGTATTCCACCCCTCAGCAACTCTTGAATCTTGCGACCGAGCGCGATGAGCGGCCGCTGATCGTGGTGCTCGATGGTGTCACCG
>JAAZCT010000332.1 GCA_012513165.1 Actinomycetales bacterium | reverse complement strand
GGTCTGAGTGACGCGCAGGTGTGGGCGGCGAATGGCTCCAACGAAGTCATGATGCAGATCCTGCAGGCCTTTGGCGGTCCTGGCCGCACGGCGTTGTCGTTTGCGCCGACGTATTCGATGTATCCCGAATATGCGCGAAATACGCACACTCGGTGGGTGCAAGGCGTGCGTCGGGAAGACTTCACGGTCGATCCTCAGCATGCCCGCGAACTGATCGCTGCAGAACAGCCCGATGTGGTGTTCTTGACGTCCCCGAATAACCCGACGGGCACCGCGCTCGATCCGGCGCTCATCACCGAAATGTTGAATCTCACGACGGGCATCGTGGTGGTTGATGAGGCTTACGCTGAGTTCCGACGAGACGAGCCGCCCACGGCGCTCGCACTCTTGGCCGAACACCCGCGCTTGATCGTGACTCGCACCATGAGCAAAGCGTTTGCCTTGGCGGGTGCACGGATCGGCTATGCGGCCGCTCACGAGGCCGTGATTGACGCCTTGCGGATCGTGCGCTTGCCGTATCACTTGTCTGCCGTCACTCAAGCCACCGGTTTAGCAGCACTTCAACACCGAGATGAGTTGCTCGCGAAGGTCGACGATTTGCGCGTCGAGCGTGACCAGTTGGCCAGTTGGTTGAGCGCGCGCGGCTATCGGGTTGCCGATTCCGACGCGAATTTTGTTTTCTTCGGGCATTTCCCAGATCGCCACAAAGTGTGGCAAGGTTTGCTCGATGCCGGAGTGCTCATTCGTGAGACCGGCCCAGACGGTTGGCTACGTGTTTCTGTGGGAACTCCCGCTGAAATGCAGGCCTTCCGAACCGCACTACAGGAGGTTGACCCCAGATGAGCCGTACTGCTCGGATTGAACGCTCGACATCAGAGTCCTCAGTAATAGTGGAACTCGATCTCGACGGCCGTGGACAGCATGAAATCTCAACTGGCGTGGGTTTCTATGACCACATGCTCACGGCGTTCAGCCGCCACTCCTTGATCGACTTGAAAGTCGAATCGAAGGGCGATCTACACATCGACGCCCACCACACGGTTGAAGATACCGCCATTTGCATCGGTGACGCGCTCAAAGAAGCGCTCGGCGATAAGGCAGGCATTCGCCGCTACGGCAATGCGATCGTGCCACTCGACGAGGCGGTCGCGCAGTGTGTGGTCGATATTTCCGGCCGCAGTTACTTTGTGCACACAGGTGAACCTGAACGCCAGATCACGGCGATCATCGGTGATCGTTACATCGGTTCGTTGACGTCGCACGTTTTCGAATCGATCGCACACCGTGCGGGAATCACCGTGCACATGAACTTGCTCGGCGGTCGCGATCCGCACCACATCGTCGAGGCGCAGTTCAAGGCTCTCGCACGCGCCGTGCGGATGGCCATTGAACCTGACCCGCGTGAAACTGGCGTGCCGTCGACCAAGGGAGCCTTGTGAGAACTGTTGCAGTTCTCGATTACGGTTCTGGCAACCTTCGCTCGGTTGTTCGCGCGCTCGAAGCCGCTGGCGCGAACGTCGAGTTGACGGCTGATGCGAAAGTTGCTGAAGAAGCCGAAGGCTTGGTTGTGCCCGGCGTTGGCGCGTTCGCACATTGCATGGAGGGACTGAGAGCGGTTGACGGCGAGCGGATCTTGGACCGGCGCCTCATGGCACAGCGCCCTGTGTTGGGTATTTGTGTCGGAATGCAAGTGATGTTCGCCGAAGGCGTCGAACACGGAATCCGGGCTGAAGGTAGCGGGCAGTGGCCCGGTCGGGTCGAACGGATTCAAGCTAACGTCGTGCCCCACATGGGCTGGAACACCGTCGAAGCACCTGGAGATAGTCGCATGTTCGCGGGTGTCGAATCGGAACGCTTCTATTTCGTGCACTCCTACGGCGTGCGTGAGTGGGCCATGGATGAGCCCATCGGCGCTCCAGCAAAAGTCACTTGGACCACGCACGAGACGGATCGTTTCGTCGCAGCGGTCGAGCACGGGCCGTTGTGGGCAACCCAGTTCCACCCGGAAAAGTCGGGAGCAGCCGGCAGTCAACTGTTGCGCAACTGGTTGGCTTCCTACTGAGTCAAGGCGCCAGCCTGCTCGCGAACACGGTAACCTTGCGGCCGTGACTCTTGAACTTCTTCCAGCCATCGATATTGTCGACGGTCAAGCCGTCCGTTTGGTCCAAGGCGAACTTGGCACCGAAACCGGCTACGGCTCGCCCGTTGCAGCCGCCCAGCAATGGCAGAACGACGGCGCCGAGTGGATTCACTTGGTCGATCTAGACGCCGCGTTCGGCAAGGGCAGCAACAGTGATCTGGTTGCTCAAGTGGTGGCGTCGGTGGATGTGAAAGTTGAACTCTCTGGCGGTATCCGCGACGATGAGTCCCTCGCGAAGGCACTCGCCACGGGCTGCGCCCGCGTCAACTTGGGTACGGCTGCGATCGAAAACCCCGACTGGTGCCGCAAGGTGCTCGGCGAATACGGCGATCGTATTGCCGTCGGCGTGGACGTGCGGGGGACAACCGTGGCAACTCGCGGCTGGACTCAAGAAGCTGGCGATGTCTTTGATCTGCTCGATCGTCTCCAAGCCGACGGCTGTGAACGCTATGTGGTCACCGACGTGACCCGCGATGGCACACTCACCGGCCCGAACCTTGAGTTGTTGAAGAAGGTCGCCGAATACACGCAGAAGCCTGTGGTGGCCTCGGGCGGAATCGCCAACCTGGACGACATCCGTGCGCTCGCGAGTTTGACCGGCGAAGGAATCGAAGGCGCCATCATTGGCAAAGCGCTCTATTCCGGCGCGTTCACCCTGCCCGAGGCGCTGCAGGTCGCTAACAAGAACTGAACTTCAGCATCCCGATCGGATGAGACTGGGTTTTTCTTGTCCGGAGACTTCCATGAAGTGAACCGTTGACGTGCGAGAAATATCATCGAGTTTGGCGTCGAAAAGGAAACCGAGCCAGCGGTCACCATCAGTGACAAAAACGCCGGTCTGATCGAATCCCGCCTCAAGCATTTCCGCGTTCTCGTAGGCGTCTGAAACCTCCGCGAGCGTGCTGCCGATTCCGATTCCTTCAACCGTGCGAGGTCCGGGCTTAAACACTCCGATCGATACGATCTTGCCCGATTGGCTCGTCCACACGTCGAGTGCGTCGTCGTATGAATCCAGCCAGTCCAATGCGCGAGGTTCACAGGGATCGTCTGCCACCGGTATCGGCTTATTCACGACGTTTGTGGCAAGAGCTTCGGCAGTGGTCATACCCACTTCGAGCGGACCGACACCGCCCGGGGCGATGATGAGCGACTCGAGTTTCGGGGGCGCCGTGTCTGTCGGACTCGCGGTCGCGGGGGGCAAACTGGGAGCCGGGGTCTCGGGGCTCTGGCGATCGCCATCTGCTGAGCCGCAAGCGCTCAAGGAAAAGACCATCAAAATGACGCCCAGCATCATCCGCTTCATCATGGCTCCCATCGTGACAGATAGTCTCAAAGAATGAGCCTAGCCGTTCGGGTAATCCCCTGTCTTGATGTCGACGCTGGTCGGGTCGTCAAAGGTGTCAATTTTGTGGAGTTGCGCGACGCGGGAGATCCCGTAGAAATGGCGCGCGCCTACGACGTAGAAGGCGCCGACGAACTGACCTTCCTTGACATCACTGCGTCCAGCAGCGATCGCTCGACGACCTACGATGTGGTGTCCCAGACGGCCGAACAAGTTTTTATCCCGCTGACTGTTGGCGGCGGCGTTCGCACGGTCGAAGACACAGATCGACTGTTGCGTGCTGGCGCCGATAAGGTCGGCGTCAACACGGCAGCCATTCAGCGACCCGAACTCATCGGCGAAATCTCCGAACGGTTCGGCAATCAAGTTTTGGTCCTGAGCGTCGATGCTCGTCGCAGCGACAGTTACCCCAGCGGGTTCGAGGTGACCACGCACGGCGGCCGTGAAGCCGCGGGCCTCGACGCTATCGATTGGGTTCGCAAAGCGACCGAACTGGGCGCAGGCGAGATTTTGTTGAACTCCATGGACGCGGACGGCACCAAAGCCGGATTCGATCTGGAGCTCATCGCCTCTGCCCGGAAGGTCACGAACCTTCCGATCATCGCCAGCGGCGGGGCCGGCAAGCTCGAACACTTTGCGCCAGCTGTGGACGCTGGGGCTTCTGCCGTGTTGGCAGCCAGCGTGTTCCACTTCGGCGAGTTGACGATTGGCCAAGTGAAGGCAGCGCTTGCTGAGGCGGGACACACAGTGAGGTGAGTAATTCCTCTCTGAACTCGTCCAGGCTCGATTCGACCGAGCACCTGACTCGCCGCGGCTTGGTCGTGATGTGGTCGGGTGCGAAACGCGAGCGGGTCATGTTCGCCCTCGCAGTCACGGCCTCGGTCGTGTTCGGGTTCTTGACCGTGGCAGACGCGTGGGTGCTCGGCTGGGCGACCGACGAAGCGATCGTGCCCGCGTTCCAGAACGGTGACACCACCAGCGCGGCAATCTGGGCGGCCGCGTTCGCATTCTTGATCGTGGCGCTGATCCGCACACTCGCCGTGATCGGTCGCAGGCTGTTTGGTGGAATTGTCTATTACCGTTTGGTGCGCGACGACCGACTCAACGTGACTCGCGCCTATGTCCGTTTGCCGCTGAGTTGGCATCGCAAACACTCGACTGGCAGTCTGCTCAGCAACGCAAACGCCGATGTTGAAGCCCGCTGGGGCGTATTCATGCCGTTGCCCATGGCGATTGGCACGGTCGCCATGATGATTGCCGCGATCGTGACGATGCTGGCCGCCGATGTGGTGTTGACGATCGTCGGTTTGGTGTCGTTCCCGCTGCTGTTTCTTGCTAACGGGATTTATCAAAGGTGGCAAGCTCCTCGTATCGCGCTGGCCCAACAGCTTCGGGCCGAGCTTTCCTCAGTGGCTCACGAATCTTTCGACGGCGCGCTCGTCGTCAAATCGCTCGGACGCGAGGCCGCCGAAACCCAGCGGTTCGCTCGGGTAAGCGAACAGTTGCGCGATGCGAACGTAAGCATCGGGCGGGTGCGAGCCGTGTTCGATCCGTTCATCGAAGCGCTGCCGAACCTGGCGGTGCTCGCCGTGATCGTCTTGGGCACTGCGCGCGTCCTCAACGGGCAAGCAGCGGCCGGCGACGTGGTGCAAATCGCTTTTATGTTCACGGTCGTAGCGATGCCGGTTCGGTCATTCGGTTGGGTGCTGGGTGAACTTCCCCGGGCCGTGGTCGGCGAGGCGCGTGTCTCGAGTGTGCTGAACGAACGCTCGCAGATGGTGTGGGGAACAGACTCCGTTCCCGCCTCCGGCCCAGTCGAGGTGCTCGTTACCGACGTGTCCTATTCGCATCCCGACGACCCGGCCACTCGCGCCCTGACTGACCTCTCCTTCACAGTGGCGCCCGGATCGGTTACGGCCATCGTGGGATCCACCGGAAGCGGCAAGTCCACGCTGATATCGCTGCTCGCGCGGCTGACCGATCCTGACGCCGGGGACGTGCGCTTTGGTGGCGTTGACGTCCGAAACCTGACTCAAACTGCATTCACCGGGGCCGTCGCGCTCGTACCTCAAGCGACGTTCATCTTCGACGACACCGTGCGCGCGAATGTGTGCCTCGGACTCGAGATTTCAGAGGACGAACTCTTGGAAGTGCTGGAACTCGTTCAGGCGCGCACCTTCATAGAGCAGCTGCCTGACGGCCTCGGCACTGTCCTCGGCGAACGGGGCACGAGCCTCTCTGGTGGCCAGCGCCAGCGCATCGCGCTCGCCCGAGCGCTGGTGCGTAAGCCGCAAGTCCTTTTGCTCGACGACGCCACGAGCGCACTCGACCCGCACGTCGAGCAAGCAATCTTGCGGGCACTTGGTGCACGGAAAGACGCGCCAACCACCATCGTGGTCGCCTACCGTAAAGCAACCATTGCCCTGGCGGACCAGATCGTGTTGTTGGCGGCCGGCCAGATCGAGGATGCTGGTACCGAGGCAGACCTTCGATCTCGGTCAGTTCGCTATCGCGATCTGGTTGACGCCTACGACGTCGCGCGAGGCGAGGTGGATCATGAGTGACAACCTCGGGCAGAGCCGACGCGGCTCGCTCTCGGTGATCCGAACCGGTTTGCGCCACAGCCCCGAAGTGCTCGTCGGATTGTGGTTTACCTTGCTGTTGTCTGTCATCGGCGCCGCGGGCGGCACGCTCATCCCGATCGTGATCAAACGCGTCCTCGACGACGGACTGGGCACGGGCGGCGACCTCGACCCGCACCAGGTGCGCACGTGGGTTCTCGCGGCCACAGCTCTGCTCATTGTGATTTCCGTGACGGGTTATTGGTCAAAAGTCCGCATCTTCACAGCAGCCGAAGCGGGCCTGTCCACGCTGCGAGTCACCGCGTTCCGACACGTACACGACCTGTCGACCCTTACCCAAAACACGCAGCGCCGTGGGGCGCTCGTGTCGCGCGTCACCAGCGATGTCGATCAGGTATCTCAGTTCTTGCAGTTTGGCGGCATTCTCTTGATCGTCAGTTCGGGCCAGATGCTGCTCGCGCTGATCGTCATGGCCACCATGTCGTGGCAACTGACGCTCGTCGTGATCGTCACGTTCGTGCCGCTGGTGTTGGGACTGCGCTATCTGGCAGATGCGATGTCACGCGCCTACGATCGAGTGCGAGCCAGCGTCGGAATGATGCTCGCGGTTATCGCCGAACCGATCGTGGGCGCGGCCGTCATCAAATCGTTCGGGATCGAAACCCGCACGCAAGAACGCATGAGTGCCGCCATCACCGAGAACTATCGGCTCAACGTTCGGGCTCAAACCATCACCTCGGTGTCGTTCGCGGCCGCCATCGTGGTGGGCGGGCTAGCGAACGCTCTGGTCTTAGTGATTGGTACCTGGTTGGGCGTCACCCAAGAACTGTCCGTGGGAACCCTGATCGCCTTCATCTTCTTGATCGGCTTGTTCACCGGTCCTGCGCAAATGGCCACGCAGGTGATAGCCGATTCACAAAACGCCATCGCCTCGTGGCGCAGGGTGATCGAAGTGATCGAGACTCCGGTGGACGTGGTCGACGCAGGCGCTTCGGGGCTGACGCTCGGCGACGGTCGCGAGATCGTTTTCCACCACGTGCAGTTCGGGTATCCATCGGGCCCGAGCGTCATCAAAGACCTCGACCTAGCGATCGAACCGGGCCAACGCGTCGCGGTCGTGGGGGAGACCGGCTCGGGCAAAACGACCTTCGCGAAACTCTTGCCTCGCTTGGTCGACCCGGTCAGTGGCTCCATCTCGATCGGCGGCGTACCTCTCGCCGAGGTGAGTTTCGCCCAGTTGCGCGACGTGATGCTGATGGTGCCGCAGGAAGGTTTCTTGTTCGATGCGACCCTAGCTGAGAACCTGCGCTACGGGCAGCCCGGCGCCACGGATGCTGACCTTCTTGCTGTGATTGACTCGCTGGGTTTGACCAACTGGTTCGAGCAGTTACCGCACGGTCTGGAAACCGAAGTGGGCCAACGCGGTGAGAGTCTTTCGGCC
>JAAZCT010000331.1 GCA_012513165.1 Actinomycetales bacterium | reverse complement strand
GACGAAACGCAGCCAATGAGGTGGCAGGCCGAGTCGGAGTCGGGTGCCAACCTCGACGTCTAGGTCGTCGACTAGGAAGTTAGAGACCTTCGCGACCCAGTTGCCCATTGTGATTCCGCTGAGTTCGGTACGTTCTCCGCTGGCGCAGTCGTAGAACGTGACCAATGGGCCAGATGTGAGGGGAGTAAAGCCAGTCAGTATTTGAGTCATCCAAATCAGCATAACGAACCCAAGAATCATGCCGACACGCCGAGGAAGTGCAGAAAATTTTGATTTCGACTTGACGTAGGCGCCAAATGCGACTGTAATTACATGCATGTCATTCGTAGGTTGGATTGAGGGCGAAGACCCAGAGTTGATGTGGCAGGAGCGCTCCCTGTGTGCGCAAACTGACCCTGAGTCCTTCTTCCCTGAAAAGGGCGGATCGACCCGAGAAGCAAAGAAGATTTGCCAGACCTGTTCAGTCAAGACCGAGTGCTTGGAATACGCACTCGCCCACGACGAACGGTTCGGCATTTGGGGCGGGATGTCAGAGCGCGAGCGTAGAAAACTCAAGAAGCGCGCCTGATCGCCTTCCCGCTCGCTAGCGGGGTTGACGTGATCAACTAGGCTTTCACGCATGGTGGAAGAGACTCCGGACGGCGAACCGCTGTGGCTTGAGAACCCACCGAAAGTTGTAGCAATCCTCGTAGCTCATCGGGCGGAACGGTGGCTACCAACCGCGCTCGAATCTCACGCAAGACTTGATTTTGAGCCTGCATCGTGGCGAGTAGTTCACGATGGAACAGACGCGAAAACAACTGAAATCGTTGATGAATACTTTGATTCCTCGCAAATTGTAGACGTCCCGTCAGGCCTTGGCTTTGGAGCGAAAGTGGCTGCAGCGATCAGTCAAGCGCCTCCCGCCGACTGGTACTGGCTCCTGCACGACGACGTGATCTTAGAGCCAAGTTCCCTCTCGGGGTTGCTCAACGAAGCGACCTCGGACGAAAAACTGGGGGCCGTCGGGCCCAAAGTTCGCGAGTGGCCCTCTTTGCGCCGATTGTTGGAAGTCGGACTCACGATCACCGGAACAGGGCATCGCGAACTCGGGTTAGAGCCGGGCGAACCGGACGCAGGACAGCACGATCGTCCGAAGGACGTCCTGGCAGTCGGCACAGCAGGAATGCTGGTTCGTGCCACAGCATGGCACGAGGTGGGCGGGTTCGATCCCAACCTGCCACTCTTCGGTGACGATATCGATTTTGGTTGGCGCCTGAACAAGGCCGGTTGGGACGTCCGCACGGCTCCGGACTCCATCGTTTTCCACGCAGAAGCAAGCCGCGGGCTCCGCCGAAACCGCCGAGGCGGCGTGCGGCCCCGCGTGGGCGAACGCAGGTCGGCCGGTCTCTACACGCTCTTGGTGAATGAGAGCCCGGCACGGCTACCGCTCGTGTGGCTCCGATTATTCTTTGGATGTTGGATCCGCGCTTTCGGTTTCGTCGTGGCCAAAGACTTCAAAGCATTCCGTCGTGAGCTCGCAGCCATGCTCACCGTCTTTATGTCTCCCGCGAAAATCTTCCGGGCGCGGGCATCTCGAAGACCGACGATCAAACGCAGCAACAAAGACTTGGCCCACTTGAGGCCGAGTTTCTGGCACCCGTATTTGCATGGAATCGACGTCGCCCGAGAGGGTATCGCGAACTACATTCGACCCGAAGAAGAACCGTTCATGGGGCACCGGGCAATCGGAGGCGGGCTCGATGAACGTGACCTACTGACTCCCGAGCAACCGGCGCCAGTGTGGCGCCGATGGCCGTGGATCACGCTGGTGCTCGCACTTTCCGTGGCAGCGCTCGTGGCAAGCCGGTCGATCGTGCCGGGCAGTGTCTACAGTTCCGTTTTGTTGTCGGCCCCAGATCAAACCCTTGACTGGTGGATGCTCATCGTCGGTAGAGCGCACGATATCGGCGTGGGAAGCGTTGATTGGCCGAGCACAGCGGTGATACCGCTTGCAGCGCTGAGCACTCCCGTGTGGTTTCAGCCCGGAATTGCGATATGGGCCTTGTTGGTATTTTCGGTTCCGCTTGCGGCGATGACCGCGCATCGCTTCGGACGCCAACTCACAGATGATCGGATTCCACGCATGTTGTGGGCGCTGTCTTACGGTCTTCTCGTGGCGACATCTGGCGCGATCGCTGGCGGGCGTATCGGTACGGTCGTCGCACTGATTCTGGTTCCCGTGATTGCAAGTTCGCTCTGGCGACTTGTGGAGGATCCCAATTGGGTGAGGGTCGCACAGAGCGCCTTTGTGATTTCACTCGCTGCGGCTTTCGCGCCGATTATCTGGTGGATGTGCCTGCCCGTGGTGGCCGTCATCGCTTGGCGATGGCCATCGGTGCGCCGGAGTTTTGCTGCGATGTTTGTCTTGAGTTCGCTGCTTTTGGGCCCGGCGCTGATCAACCGAGTTTTCGCCGGACCTCGGGTCTGGTGGGAAGCCGGGGCTCCGGTGGACGTTGACCCCTCGGTTTTGGGAGCCGTTTTCGGTTTGGGCGGGGCCCCGGGGCAGGCCCCTTGGTGGCTCATGCTTCCTGTGCTGATCGTCGGGCTGGTGGCCTTAATCCCACGAGAGACTCGGTGGGCCGTCACCCTTTCGTGGGTTTTTGCCGTCGTTATGCTGGCGTATGCCTTGGCAGCCACAGCCGTTAAGTTCGCACCGAGCCCGGGAGTGCCCGAAGTGTCCGCTTGGGCCGGAGTGCCAGCCGTCCTATGGCTGATGGGGCTCTTGACCGCTGCGCTTTTCGCGGCGCCTGCCGTGAGGATGCGACGGTATCGTCAGCACCTCAAGTCCGCGTTCGTCCTGATGTGCTTGTTCCCCTTGCTCGGTTTGGGGTGGTTTGTGGGTCGAGGCATCGCCGATCCGCTCGTGTCCGTCGCCCCGGCAACGATTCCGACCTATCTGGCTGATGCCGGTGTCACCACGATGGTGCTTACTGGCAATCTGGATGAGGGCATCGAAGTGCGGGTCGTGAACACTATGGACGGGGTTTTTGGAACTGAAGGGATGGGGCCGGATCGGGCCCGCACCACGGACCTCAAAGCCTTGGTGGAGTCTCTGCTTTCAAGGCCTTCTGAAGCCGACGTCGAACACCTTGCCGATATCGGTATCGGCGCGGTGTATTCACCCGAGGTAGATCCCAACACGGAACGTCGTATAGACGCGGTTCCGGGCCTCGCGCCAGCTGGTACGGATTCCGCGCAATCGAGAGTCTGGACGGTTTCAGGCGAGGTCAACCAAGAGCCCGTGGATGAGGCGTCGATCGCCCGTCCGGTGATTGCGGTGTTGTGGTTGTTGCTGTGGCTTGGTGTTACCTTGATGGCTTTGCCGTTCAACCATACGGTCACCGAGGAGGACGAACAGTGAGCAGACTTCCGAAGTTCTCCAAGCCTCCCTTCAAATTTACGTGGCGTTCGGGCCTGTGGCTGCCTGTTGTCGCACTAGCCATGGTGCTGCTGGCTTTGGTGCCCGGCGAATCTGAACCAGATGAGACCGTTGGAAAACCGCGAGAGATCCCGAGCAACTCGGCAGTCGTGGCGTGTCCAGTCGACGCGGGAACCGAAACCATGCTCGGGCAATTGGTTGCCGGGCAGAGTGCCGACCTCCGCGCTATTCCCGAGGCGAAGATCGATCCGATCTGGGCTCAAGTCGACACATGGCGGACGGGCGAAGCACCCGTCGGAACTCTTGTCGTCACGCAGTATGGCGATGGTTCTGGTCCGACCGGTTTTGTGGCCGGCACAGCCAATAAGGGATCTGGTGGCGGCCAGTTGCTGTCGAGGTGCCCCGGACTCCTCGACGAAGGATGGCTCGTTGGCATGGGGGATAACAAAGGCAAGAGCGTTATTCGGCTGACCAACCTAGGTGATTCGATGGCTGTGGTTGACGTGTACTGGTATTCGCCTTTGGGTCCCGTTGAGGGGGACGACTCCATTGGAATTGCGATTGAGGCGGGAACAACGAAGACCCTCAAGATCGGTGACCATGTCCCAAGCGAGAACGTCATCGGAGCGCATGTCGTACGTCGCAGGCAGCAAGTCTCTGCCGTCGCTTTGAGCGCAGACAAGTCAGGCAGCGGCACCGAGTATGTGCTTCCGCAACGAGAACTCAGCCGGAACGTCGTACTCGCAGGCCTGCCGTCCAAAGGAAGCACGTCGGTTTCCGTGCTGAACCCCCACGACGAGACCGTGCTGATCAAAGTGCGAGGTATTCGCGCCAACGAAGCATTCGATATTCAAGGTCTCGAAGAGGTTCCCGTGAAGCCGGGTTCAACTGCTCAATTTGATATTCCTGCGAACGCAAAACTCGGAGGCCATTCGATCGAACTGGTTGCCGAGCAGCCGTTCGCGGCTTTCGCGACAGTCCAGACTGCGAAAGATATCGCGATCGTCGGGAAAGCTGACGTGCTCGATCGGCCGAGCGCAGTCCCTGTGAAGCTCAAGGGCCAGAACGTGAACCTCACCTTGGTTGCCCCCAACGAGTCGACGGCCGTGGTTATCGAGGGCGTCGACCAGTCGATGAAAGTCGTTTCGAAGAAGAATATTTCCCTTCCGGCCGGCTCAAGCACCACAATCGATTTGGCCAAGGAACTCAAAGGCGCGACCGCCGCGATCGTGACGGTCGACGGGACTGCCTTTGCCGGGGTATGGACGCGCAAAGGTGACTTGATCGCGAGCACAACCTCGGCGCCAGCGCCGGTGTCGGTTCGGGTTCCGGCAGTAGCGGTGCGCTGAACCGAGAGGTTCACACACGCTGCAACTCAGAGGTCGTCCAAGAGATCACCGGGGTGAACGCCCACAATCTCGGCGACCCGGTGGGACAGGACTTCCCACACCAGCGAAAGCACCTGAGCCGACGACTCTGCACGTTGCGTGATCGGCAGGCGATAGATCACGATCGTATGCGTTGATCCGTCTTTTGTGAGGATGCTGGCGGGCACAGGATCATCCCAAGACTCTGGGAGCAGCGGCGCAGACTCCACCGCGACCTCCCCGAAACGCCGGCCGCTTGGATCGTACGGGCCATCGAATTCAAAGCGGCGAGAACGAAGTTGTCGAATTCCTTTTGGCGATTGGTGTCGAACGGCAGTCGCGACGCTGAAAGGGGGCCCGGCAAGGACCGAGGGCCTCGGATTCCCCGGCCTCGGCGATCCCGAGAACGCCCCGCGCGGACTCCGTGAATCGGAACGTTGCCGTAGCTCATACGGTGAGCCTACGTCGCAACGAACGGCGAGGGGGTTAGCCT
>JAAZCT010000330.1 GCA_012513165.1 Actinomycetales bacterium | reverse complement strand
GACAGTAACCGACTGCGCGCCCGGGCGCGTGATGTGAACCGACCTGCTGCTGTCTTCGCTCATGTGTTGAAGCGTATCGGCCTTTGAGAACCGCTGCCCACACAACGGTTTGCACATTTTTGTCAGTGCCGACTGTTAGAAATAAAACAAGATCAGTCGCCTCTCGGGGCCGAAAGGACGGTGCAACGTGAACGATTCCCTCACCTTGACCACAGCACAGCGCGACCGCGCCGTGGGAGTTCTCATGGCTTCGGCCGCAGGCGATGCGCTGGGCGCGGGCTACGAGTTCACCACGCCAGACCCGGACCTCGTTCCAGGCATGATCGGTGGCGGACTCGGCGGGTTCAACCCCGGCGAATGGACCGACGACACCGCCCAAGCGATGGCCATCGCCCGCGTGGCGGCCACGGGCGCAGACCTTCGCAGCGAAAATGCCCTCACGGCAATCGCTCAAGGTTTCGCCGATTGGTACAGGGGCGGGCCTGCCGACGTTGGCGCCCAGACGGCTCAAGTCCTCGGCCCGTCGGGCCGCAACCCCACCGGAACTCAGATGGCTGCGACCGCCAAAGCCTTTCACGAGCGCATGGGCCGCAGCGCCGGCAATGGCGCTCTCATGCGCCAAGCACCCGTGTCGATCGCGTACCTGCACGATCCCGTTGCTCTTGTGGAAGCGTCTCGCAAAGTCGCGGCGCTCACCCACTTCGAACAGGTGGGCCAAGACGCGTGCGTGGTGTGGGGGTTAATCACGCGGCACGCGGTTCTCACTGGCGAACTTCCCACGTTCGCAGACATCGAATCTCACGTTCCTGAAGCAGACTATTGGCGTGGCGTCCTGCTCGAGGCCGAGACCCAGCCTCCCAACACCTTCTCGGTGAACGGTTGGGCAGTGGGCGCGCTGCAAGCAGCTTGGTCGGCGATCATTCACACGCCGAGCACTCCCGCTGAAACCCACAAACCAGATCTAGCTGAGGCACTCGGCACGGTCATCCGTATCGGCCACGACACCGACACCACCGCCGCGATCGCGGGGCAAGTGCTTGGTGGCTTGTGGGGTGCATCGTCCGTGCCCGCCGCCTGGCGGATG
The DNA here is from genome assembly GCA_012513165.1 of Actinomycetales bacterium. Classification (GTDB taxonomy): domain Bacteria; phylum Actinomycetota; class Actinomycetes; order Propionibacteriales; family Nocardioidaceae; genus Aeromicrobium. The sequence continues at coordinate 524 of JAAZCT010000330.1, read as the reverse complement.
GTGTTGCATGGCTGGCCCATGTCTACGGCTCGGGACCTCGATGAGCTCGGCATGTTGATCGCGAACGGCGGCAAGCCACTCGTTTACGGTTGGCCTCTCGTCGACGCCGTCGACTACACCAGTTTCGGGCCCGCCACCATCACCCCACATCCCTTCGATATGGGACTGCTGATCGGTTCGGCTCCGGCTTTAGACGAACTACCCGATGACGTCGATGCTGTGGTGAGCTTGTGTCTCGTAGGTCGCAGTCAGGTGCCTCGCGGGGTCCAACGGGTGGCCTTTCGTCTGATTGACTCGCCTGACTCTGCTGAGAATCCGAACCTCGATTTCGTGATCACAGACGCGGCCCGCACCGTTCACCAGTTGCGCGCTCAAGGCAAACGCGTGTTCTTGCACTGTGTGCGCGCGGAAAGCCGCACGCCCACCGTCGCGATCGCCTATGCGCTGCTTGCCGGAGTGCCCCTTGCGCAAGCCCACGCCGGCGTGCTCGCGGCACTGCCCAATTCTCAGCCCAATCGAGCGTT
>JAAZCT010000038.1 GCA_012513165.1 Actinomycetales bacterium | reverse complement strand
CTCTTGGCCGGTGCTTGGATCGGTTGCGCTAAAGACGACATCAAGAAAGCCCTCGCTGGTTCCACCATGAGCCAGATCGGTTACATGATGTTGGCTGCAGGCCTCGGTCCGGCCGGCTACGCTTTCGCGATCTTCCACCTGCTCACGCACGGCTTCTTCAAGGCAAACATGTTCCTTGGCGCCGGCTCCGTGATGCACGGTATGAACGATGACGTAAACATGCGCCACTACGGCGGACTGCGCAAGGCCATGCCGATCACCTTCTACACGTTCGCGGCTGGCTATCTAGCCATCCTCGGTTTCCCGGGCACGTCGGGCTTCTTCTCGAAAGACAAGATCATCGAAGCCGCACTTGCGCACAACGTCTGGGTCGGCATTGCCGCGCTCATCGGAGCCGGCGTGACCGCGTTCTACATGACGCGCATGATGTTGATGACCTTCTTCGGCGAGAAGCGCTGGCGCGAGAACGTGCATCCGCACGAATCGCCGTCTGTGATGACAACTCCGCTGATCGTGTTGGGCGCGGCGTCCTTGTTCGCTGGTCTGGTCAGTCTCGGCAACTGGATCGAAGAGTGGCTCGAGCCCGCAACGGGACACATCGTTCACCTCGAACCGCCATTGCCGATCTGGGCCATCACCACGATGGTGTTGATCACGGTGGCCATCGGCGTGGCAGTCGCGTGGTTCACGTACGGAACCAAGCCCATCGCGGACGAAACTCCAGCTGACGCCGACGTTTCGGTATTGACCCGTGCGGGTCGCGCCGAACTGTACGGCAACCAGATCAACGACGTACTCGTCGTGAAGCCAGTCCAATACCTGACCAAAGTGTTGGCTTGGGCTGACGACAAAGTCGTCGACGGAGCGGTTGGTGCGGTTGCAGGCGGGGTCGGCGGACTGTCGCAGATCCTCCGAACTTGGCAGACCGGCTTCGTGCGTTCATATGCATTGGCAATCTTCGGCGGAGCTGTGTTCGTCGTACTAGCACTCTTGGTGGTGACGCTCGGATGATGCTCACATCCCTGATCCTGGTTCCTCTCGTTGGAGCCCTCGCGGTCATGTTCGTTCCGAAAGGGACCAGCGATCGCACGGTTAAGACGATTGCGCTCGGCGTATCGCTTGTCGCTCTGGTGATGTCACTGGCCATGATCGCGGCCTTCGATATCAGCTCGGGCGGAATGCAACTCGTCGAACAGCACGAGTGGATTCCGTTCATCGGCGCTTGGTATGCCCTCGGCATTAACGGCACTGGCCTGGTACTGATCCTCCTGACCACGATCTTGACGCCGATCGTGATCTTGGCCTCGTGGGAAGACAAGCTTCCAGACCCCTCACGGGTTCGCTCGTACTTCGCGTGGATGCTCGTGCTGCAGGCGCTTGCAATCGGCGTGTTTGCTGCGACCGACGTGTTCTTGTTCTATGTCTTCTTCGAAGCCACGCTCGTGCCGCTGTACTTCCTCATTGGTGCGCACGGTGGAGCAGGCCGAAGCAAAGCCGCCGTCAAGTTCTTGATCTACAACCTCCTCGGTGGTTTGGTCATGTTGGCCTCGATCATCGGCTTATACGTACTTTCAACTCAGCAGGGTGGGCCGTCCTTCCTGCACGCCGATCTCGCCCAGCTCGACATCGGTGAAGGAGCTGAGAAGTTGCTCTTCCTGGGCTTCTTCATCGCTTTCGCGATCAAGGCGCCCATGTGGCCCTTGCACACCTGGTTGCCGGACGCAGCCGCTTCGGCGAAACCGGGAACCGCCGTCTTGATGGTTTCGATCATCGACAAGGTCGGTACTTTCGCGATGATTCGCTGGTGTCTTGAACTGTTCCCGAACGCCTCGCAATGGGCCAGCCCCGTAGTCATGGTGCTCGCGGTCATCTCGATCATCTACGGCGCACTCTTGGCAATGGGTCAGAACGACATCCGTCGCTTGATCGCGTTCACCTCGGTGTCGCACTTCGGTTTCATCGTTTTGGGAATCTTCGCGTTCACCTCGACATCGCTCGCCGGGTCGATCCTCTACATGTTCAACCACGGTCTATCGACTGCGGTGTTGTTCCTCGTGACGGGCATTATGATCTCGCGACGTGGGTCGGCGCTCATCAGCGACTTCGGTGGCGTGCAGAAGATCGCGCCTGTGTTGTCCGGCGTTTTCTTGATCGGTGGTCTGTCGAGT
>JAAZCT010000329.1 GCA_012513165.1 Actinomycetales bacterium | reverse complement strand
CCTGAGCTTGCCACGGCCGATCGTTGCTCAACGCAGACCAAGCGGCCCATGCGATACCGAGGCTGACTCCGATGACACCAATGACCGGCCAAAACCAACGCGGGAGTGGTTTTTTGCTGCGTCCATATCGGGAATCAAGATCGGTCATGGTTCTAGTGTTGCAAACGCATGGGAAGATATGTTTCGTGGCTGATTCCAATGGTTTGCGATTGATGCATGTTCACGCTCATCCTGATGATGAGTCGAGCAAGGGTGCGGCGTCGACGGCTCGATATGTTTCCGAGGGCGTGGACGTCCATGTGGTGACGTGTACGGGCGGGGAGCGCGGTTCGATCCTCAACCCAGGTTTCTCGCACCCGGGGATCGTCGACAACCCTGATTTGATTTCGGAGATCCGCCGCGAAGAGATGGATCGCGCCCGCGAGATCTTGGGCGTCACCCAAGATTGGCTCGGGTTCGTCGATTCGGGTTGGCCCGATGGGGATCCGAAACCACCACTGCCTGAGGGCTGCTTCGCGCTGGTGCCATTGGAGGAGGCAGCCGCGCCGTTGGTGGCGTTGATTCGCTCGTTCCGCCCGCACGTGGTCACCACCTACGACGAGAACGGCGGCTATCCGCATCCTGATCACATCAAGTGTCACGAGATCTCGGTCTACGCATTTGAAGCGGCTGCCGATCCGGAGCGTTACCCCGATCTGGGCGAGCCGTGGCAGGCCAGCAAACTGTATTACCACCACGGCTGGTCGCACGAGCGGCTAGTGGCGATTGACGCGGGTATGAAACGGCACGGGCTCGAGTCGCCGTACGCCGAACGGCTCGCGAACTGGACGGTCGATCCGGATCACGATTCGCGGGTGACCACGCGGGTGCGGTGCGAGAAGTGGTTCGAGGTGCGCGACGAGGCCCTGTTGGCGCACGCCACGCAGATCGATCCGCATGGTTTCTGGTTCGCGATTCCGCGCGAAGTTCAGGCCGAGTCGTGGCCGACCGAGGATTTCGAGCTCGTGCGTTGTCTCGTTGATTCGCAGACGCCCGAAGACGACCTTTTCGCAGGTTTGCGCTGAGCGTTTTGAGGCTCAGCGCAAACCTAGCTGAGTTCAGGCTGGTTGTTCTGCAAGCGATTTGACGGCTGTTCCGGCGCGCCACGTAGTGATTCCGCCGTCGAGGTTGACGGTGTCGATACCGTTGCCGGCCAACAACCGCGAGGCTAGGTAGCCGCGCAACCCCACCGCGCAATGCACGATGGCGCCTGGTTCGATCTCGTCGACGTGATCGCGCAGAGTGTCGAGGTCGATGTTGATCGCGCCGGGGATCGAATCAGCGGCGTGCTCGGCGGCGGTGCGCACGTCGATCAGCTGGGTTCCACGGGCCACTGCCGCGTCCACTTCGTGCCATTGAATCGTCTTGCTTTCGCCACTGTGTTGGTTGGCGTTGATGTAGCCGAGCATGTTGACGGGGTCTTTCGCGCTGCCGAATTGCGGGGCGTACGAGAGGTCGAGGTCGATCAGATCGCTGGCTTTGAGGCCGGCCCGCATGGCAGTGGCGATCACGTCAATGCGCTTGTCGGCACCTTCAGCGCCGATGGCTTGGGCACCGAGGATCTCGTCGGTTGCTGGATCGACGATGAGTTTGAGGCGCAATGTGGTGGCGCCCGGATGGTAGCCGGCGTGGTTCAGTGGGTGCGTGTGGATGACGCGCACCTCGCGGCCGAGTTGGTGCAGCACTCGCTCATTGCGGCCCGTTGCGGCAACCTGCAGCCCGAACACGCCCAAGATGGCCGTGCCCAGCGAGGTGGGGACGCGCGTCTCGCGACCCGCGATCACGTCTGCAACCAGACGCCCCTGGCGGTTGGCGGGGCCAGCCAACGGGATGAACGCGGCTTGACCATCAGTAGTGCGGGTTTCGGTGGCGTCGCCAATCGCGAACACGTTCGGGTCGTTGGTGCGGTGATGCGCGTCGACCTTGATGGCACCCATCTCGTTGACTTCGCTGTCCGCCAACTGGGCGATGG
>JAAZCT010000328.1 GCA_012513165.1 Actinomycetales bacterium | reverse complement strand
CGATTCAAATATCTGAGTGCCTTTGGCGAGTGTGCGTGCGAAAGCATCTTCTTCGGAATAGGCGACTTGTTCGATCCGGGGGAAATCAGCTTCGAGTTCTGGATACGAGCCCTTCATCCGCTCGAGCGAGACGGGAAGCAACTCGCGCAACGCGTGGTCGCCGTAGCCGAGCAGACGCATCGAGCGCACTGCACGGCGCAACAAACGACGCAACACATATCCGCGACCTTCGTTGCCCGGGGTGACGCCGTCGCCCATCAACATCAAACCGCTGCGTACGTGGTCCGCGATCACTCGGAAACGCACATCGTCGGTCTGGTCCGCCCCATAGCGGCGACCGCTGAGTGCCGACGCCTTTTCAATGACGGGGTAAACCTCATCGATTTCGTAGAGGTTCTGCTTGCCCTGCAAGAGATAGGCAACGCGCTCGAGGCCCATGCCCGTATCGATATTTTTCTTTGGCAAGGGTGCGACGACGTCGAACTTGTCTTTGGCTGTGACGTTCTCGATCTCTTCTTGCATGAACACGAGGTTCCAGATTTCAAGGAAACGATCTTCGTCCACGATAGGTCCGCCATCGGGACCGTATTGGGGCCCGCGGTCGATGTAGATCTCGGAGCACGGTCCGCCAGGACCTGGTACGCCCATGTGCCAGTAGTTGTCGAGGAGCCCCCGGTTTTGAATGCGCTCGTCGGGCAGACCTGCGATCGTGCGCCACAGGTGCCGTGACTCATCATCTCCTTCAAGGACAGTCACCCACACGTCTTTCTCGGCGAATCCGAGACCGCCGTCAGCGACTGACTTGGTGATCAGTGTCCAGGCGTGTTGGATGGCGCCTTCTTTGAAGTAGTCGCCGAAACTGAAGTTTCCGTTCATTTGGAAGAAGGTTCCGTGACGTGTGGTCTTGCCGACTTCTTCGATGTCGAGGGTGCGTACGCACTTTTGCACGCTGGTGGCCCGCTGGTACGGAGGTGTTTCTTGGCCAAGGAAGTACGGCTTAAAGGGCACCATTCCTGCGTTAACGAACAGCAGGGTCGGGTCTTCGAGCAGCAGCGGCGCAGACGGCACGACCGTGTGCCCGGCGTCTTCAAAGTGCTTCAGAAAGCGGCGCCGGATCTCAGCAGTTTCCATCAGTTGGAGTCCTTCTCCCAGAGTTGTTCGGTTTCGGAGTTGGCGGGCAACTCCCAGTTTTGCGTGTCGGAGACGAGAGCCTGGCGGATCTCGGTTTCTTTCTCGTACATACCGTCCTGCATTTCGGACTTGAACGCCCTGACGCCAACGCCCAACGCTGAAGCCTGATCAATGAGACCTGGCATCGAGAGCCGGTAGGCGGCGCGTTTGGCTTTCACGCTCGCATAAATGCCAGCAGCAGTTCCGGCGACGAACCAGAGCACTTTGTTACTCATTGTCTCGCTCCTTCGTCTGCGCGAGTGGTGGGGCTATGTGCGGTGCGGATCGCGGTGCGTGCGGCTTGTTCACGATGCCGGCGGCGTTCGCGGTAGTCCCGGCGCATCATGCCTACGATGCGATCACGACTTTCGGGGCGCAGCGCGTACGCGATGCCGGTCGCCCACACGGCAAAACGGACGCGCGGTTGACCCATAATCGCGGTTGCTACTTGGGACCGAGTGGGAGTCACGACGACCTGACCGTCGACAACACGCGCTATTTGCCCGTGGTGCGGCACGAGTTCCTGCTGTGCGTTCGAGGCGGGCAGGCTGCGAATGATCGACCCCTGCGCCGTCACTTCCACGTCAACGATTGGTTCGAGCAATACCGGCTCACTGACCACGTCGATGCAGGTCGCGTCCTTCGACACGGCAGGGGCCGGTTCAGAAGCTGCGGCCGGTGGTTCGGCGATTGATTTGCGAACCTCTTTGAGGTTTCGTAATGAAAAGACTGCTGCAATCAGCGCAACGACGGCTAAACAGCCGGTTGCGATCAAGATGAGCACGTCAGGGGACATGGAACGAGATTACCTGCCCCGGAGAATCTTTCGGATACGACCGAGCCGTTCTGCGATCATCGACTCGCTGCCGTGAGGACCGGGCTGGTAGTAGTCGCGACCGTCAACATCGTCAGGCGCGTACTGTTGTGCGACGATTCCTTGCGGATCGTTGTGGGGGTACACGTATTCGTGACCGTGCCCTAGTTTCTTTGCCCCCGCATAGTGAGCATCACGCAACGCAGGAGGAACCGGGCCGACAAGTCCGTTCCGCACGTCCGCGATGGCGGCATCGATCGCGGTGATGACGGCATTGGATTTCGGAGCCGTCGCTAGGGCGATGACCGCATGCGCCAAGATGATGCGCGCTTCTGGGAAGCCAATCATGGCGACTGCTTGAGCGGCGGCTGTGGTGGTCTGCAGCGCCGTGGGATCGGCCATGCCGATGTCTTCGCTGGCGAGAATCATCAGTCGCCGAGCTAGGAACCGCGCGTCCTCGCCAGCTTCCACCATGCGAGCGAGATAGTGCAATGCTGCGTCAACGTCTGAGCCTCGAATCGATTTGATCAGGGCTGAGGTGACGTCGTAGTGCTGGTCTCCCGCGCGGTCGTATCGAACTGCGGCGCGGTCAACTGCGAGTGCCGCATCGTCGACTGTGACGAGGTCGCGTTCTTGGCTTTCGGTGGCGCCGGCAGCCGCTTCGAGGTAGGTCAAGGCTCTGCGCGCATCTCCCCCAGCGAGACGTACCAAGTGTTCGATGGCCTCGTCTTCGACGGTGACTTTGCCCGCGAGTCCGCGGTCGCTGGTGATGGCGCGGTCGATGAGGTTGTGGATGTCTTCATCTGAGAGCGGTTCGAGCGTGAGCAACAGCGAACGGCTCAAGAGCGGCGAGATGACGCTGAAGTGCGGGTTTTCGGTGGTGGCTGCGATCAGGCTGACCCAACGGTTCTCCACGCCCGGGAGCAGAGCGTCTTGCTGTGCTTTGTTGAAGCGGTGAACTTCGTCCACGAACAAGACGGTTTCTTTGCCGGTGTTCGCAAGTGCCCTTCGCGCACCGGCGATGACTTCGCGCACTTCCTTCACACCGGCCGAAACCGCGGATACTTCTACGAACCGGCGGTTGGTCTGATGGCTGATGAGTGAAGCGAGTGTGGTTTTGCCGGTTCCCGGAGGCCCCCACAACAAAACCGTGGCCGGTGCGTCGCCTTCGATCATGCGGCGCAGGGGCGCGCCCGGGGCTAGCAAGTGTTGTTGGCCAATGAGTTCGTCGAGTGATTGTGGGCGCATCCGCACAGCCAACGGAGCAGACTCGTGGGTTTTGCCTGCGAGTGAGCCACCTGACCCTAGCGTCGCTGCCTGTTCGGGCAGGTCGAAGAGTCCGTCAGTCATGGTCCGAGCCTATCGTGTGTCACCTCGTCGATTCGGGCTTTGCAGGCGCCGTTTCAAGGTTACGCGGCGAGGACTTTGTCGAGCGAGGAGTATCGGCGGCGGATTTCTTGCTCGATGCGGTTGCGCAGAGTGAAGCCGATAGCCGGGCACGAAGAGCATGCGCCGCTCATGCGAACCGTCACGGTGTTGCCTGTGACGCACGCCAGTTCCACGCAACCGCCGTGGGAGCGAATGACGTCACCGACTGGCCCGTCGAGCACTCCGGTGGCCACAAGATTCAACACGGTTTCGTCGTCGCTTTCGATACGCCACTGATCGAGGTGACGCAGTGACTCGCCCAATGCAGAACGAACCTGAACGCCCAACGTCGACCATGACTGTCCCTCCCCGATCCACAACCAAATCGCCGACTCTTCGACGAGCGCCTTCACGAGCAGTCCCTCGTCGAACAGTTCAGCCAACGGGCGCGGCAGCGCAACCGGCACCCCGCACGGGATGAGCCCCGCCGGAATCACCCAGCGCAGCGCCAACGAATCGTGGGAGACCGGTTCGGGATGCATCGGAATCGGCGCAAGCGATTGTTCGGACATCAGACGAACGCTCCGACCACGCGATAAGCGATGAAGGCTGCGACCCACGCCAAGACGAACATGTATCCGAACGCAATCAATGGCCACCTCCACGTGCCGGTTTCACGCCTGAGCACACCGACCGTGGACATACATTGCAAGGCGAATGCGAAGAACATCAGCAGAGCGGCAATGGTCGCCGCAGAGAAAAGTTCTTGGCCCTTACGCGGCCCATCGAGCACTGTCATCTCGGCGAGTGCTTTGGCTGGCTCTTCGGGGTTTGACGCGGCGGCAACTTGTCCTAGCGTGGCGACGAATACTTCTCGCGCTGCTAAGGAAGACACGAGTCCGATGTTGATGCGCCAATCGAAACCTAAGGGCGCAAAGACAGGCTCCACGGCCTTGCCGATCGAGGCAGCGTAGGAGTTGTCGAGCACATAGGAAGTCTTCGCGACGTCGCTCGAAGTGTCGACACCTTGTGCTCGCATCTCGGATTCCGAATGCTGCGGGAAGTTCAACAGCAACCACAACACCATGGTGGTCACTAAAATGATGGACGAAACTTTCTTGAGG
>JAAZCT010000037.1 GCA_012513165.1 Actinomycetales bacterium | reverse complement strand
TGTCAGCCATACGCTGCACCGAAAGCACGATCCGGGATCTGAAGAACGTGCTGATCCAACATCCGGGCGTAGCCAAAGTGAATTTGCGTTTGGTCTCGTCCAACTCGAGCAAAATGATGAGCATCGACAACTCGCTACGAGTGTCACAGTCCTCGGCGCTGATCGCAGACCTCAAAGAACTTCTCGGTCCAGGGTGTGTCACGTGAATCGGGGCGTCCGGGCGGTCTTCATGACGGGCCTTTTAGGTCTTCCCGCGGCACTAGTGCTGCTGCTGTGGGCAGAACCAGCGCAATGGTTGATGACTGAGCGCGGACTGGTCATGACTCAGGAACTCACCCGCGGGCAATTCGATGTGGTGGCGAAGTTCAGCATCATCGGCCTCGTGGCTGGGTTTATCGCGGGTTCAGCAATAGCGTTCACGGTGAAACCGATCACGTGGCGGCTCGTTCCCCTGGCAATCGGCGGTTCCCTTCTCGCTGCGGGCCTGTGCTGGCTGGTTGCTCGGGTGTTTGGGCCAAGCGATCCGACCAGCGTCACCGGAATACCTGTTGGCGAACTCGTGCCGACTCAGTTCACGATCGACGCATGGCCCGCGTTCCTAGCCTGGCCGCTCGGGGCGCTCCTCATCGTTGCATCTGCTGTCTACATGAGCGAATACTCGCCCGACGAGGCTAACGACCTCGAATCGGAGCAATGACACCGCGAACGATTTCGACGAGGTCGGCTGGGTCGAGTTCGATATCCATGCCGCGTTTGCCTCCCGATACAAAAACCGATTGGAACTCCAGTGCGCTCTCGTCGATGACCGTCGGGTGTGTTTTGCGTTGCCCAATCGGAGAGATCCCTCCCACGACATAGCCCGTGGCTCGCTGCGCAAGATCTTTGTCTGCGAGTTCGGCCTTCTTGCCACCCAAAGCACGCGCGGCAGCCTTGAGGTCCAATGATCCAGACACCGGAACAATCGCGACACACAATCGACCGTCGAGGCTGATCATGAGCGTCTTGAACACACGGCCCGGATCGAGACTGAGAGCGTCTGCGGCTTCAACTCCCCAGCCTGAAGACTGATCAGTCGGGTTGTATTGGTGGACAATGAAGTCGATCGTGGCAGCAGTGAGAACTTTCGTGGCCGGGGTGTTGGCGGACTTCTTCGACATGGCCCCATTCTGACTTCCCGGCGGCGTGATTTTGGAGAACTGGGCCATGAACCCGCGTGTGCTTTCGTCCTCCGTAGAATGGACATGTGATGCGCACCGTGGATCTCAGATCCCAGAACCCAGACAATGCACGGCAATATCGTGGCAGTGTTCCGCGAGCCGATTTCGACGTCAACGAGGCGCTTGAGATCGTGCGGCCCATCTGCCATGCGGTGCGCGATCAAGGCGACGAAGCGGTTCTTTCCTACGGAGAGAAATTCGACAAGATCCGACCCGAGGCCTTGCGCGTTCCTGTTGCTGCGATCACCGCGGCACTCGAAAACCTAGATCCCGCCATTCGTGCAGCACTGACTGAGTCGATTCGCCGTTTACGTCAAACCTGTGAAGCAGAGCTCGAAACATCGGTCACCACCACGGTGGCGCCCGGTGCCACAGTTGAACGCCGCATGGTGCCGATGGAACGAGTCGGCTTGTACGTGCCCGGGGGACTGGCACCGTTGCTGAGCACGGTGGTCATGAACGTGGTTCCGGCGCAGACCGCAGGCGTCACACAGATCGCTTTGACCAGTCCGCCTCAAGCCGAGTTCGGTGGCTTGCCGCACCCCTCGATCCTCGCGGCCTGCGCGTTGCTTGGGGTCGATGAGGTGTACGCCGCAGGCGGAGCGCAAGCGCTTGCCATGCTGGCTTACGGCACCGAATCGTGCGCCTCAGTCGACCTCATCACGGGGCCTGGCAACATTTTTGTGGCCGCAGCAAAGCGCCACTTGCAAGGTTTGGTTTCGATCGACGCCGAGGCCGGCCCAACCGAGATCGCGATCATTGCCGACGCATCCGCGAACCCCGATTTCGTCGCGGCAGATCTCATCAGCCAAGCTGAACACGATCCGCTCGCGGCGTCTGTGTTGATCAGCGCCGACGAGACTGTTTTCGCCGCAGTGGCCGAATCGTTGGCCCGCCATGTGCCCGAAGCTCGTCACAACGAGCGCATCTCAACGTCGTTGAGTGGCCGACAGTCGGCATTCGTCCTCGTGCGCGATCTGGAACAGGCCATTGACGTTGCCAACGCGTACGCCGCGGAACACCTCGAGATTCACACCGAGAACCCCAGCGACGTGGCGGCCTGCATTGTGAATGCTGGTGCGGTGTTCGTAGGCTCGCACACTCCGGTGTCGCTCGGCGATTACGCGGCAGGCTCTAATCACGTGCTGCCCACTGCGGGTTGCGCTTGTCACTCCTCAGGCTTATCGGTACGGGCGTTCACGAAGAACATGCAAGTGGTGAATTACTCGGCCGAAGCTTTGCGCGATATCGGGCCCACGGTGGTGACGCTCGCCGAAGCCGAGAACTTGCCATCGCACGGTGCCGCCGTCAGCATTCGCTTGGAGGCAAGCCGGTGACGGCTCCCGAATGGCTTCCGATCCGGCCGGAGTTGCGTGAGGAACAGCCGTACGGTGCGCCTCAGATCAACGACGTGATTGGTCTGAACGTCAACGAGAACCCTTACGGTCCGAGTGACGCGACGGCCGCGAGCATTGCGGAACTGGTGCGCGCTGCTGCCCTCGAACTCAACCGCTATCCCGACCGCGAGGCGACCGCACTGCGTCGCGAGTTGGCGGGCTATCTCGGGCAC
>JAAZCT010000327.1 GCA_012513165.1 Actinomycetales bacterium | reverse complement strand
CCCGAGCAAGGATCAGTTCTTCATCGACTTCTCCCCCGGCTTCTTTTACCAGTTCGGCAAGTTCTGCATCGTTGAGGAGAACCGAGGCCTCAATCCGGGCTTGGTCACTTCCGCGCCTGATCATGGACGCGTTGGCACGTTGACCTCGCAGCAACGCGAGGGCCGTAACCACCATGGTCTTTCCAGCTCCGGTCTCACCTGTGATGACCGTGAAACCCGGCCCGAACTCAACCTCGGCTTCAGCGATTACCCCGAGTGAACGTAAATGAAGGCTTTGCCACATCATTCGCCCTGTCGCCGTGCAGCCTCGCCGCGCCAACCGGCAACGGGTAGGTCGAACTTACGCACAAGCCGGTCCGCAAATGGTGAGGAGTGCAGCCGTGCAAGCCTCACGGGTTCATCGCCTCGACGCACCTCCACTCGAGCACCAACCGGGAGTTCAGAGGCCCGCCTGCCATCACACCACAACACTCCGGGAGCACTCTCCGGCGCAACTTCAATGGCCAAAAGCGAGTCGGGAGAAACAACCATCGGGCGGGAAAAGAGTGCGTGGGCACTAATCGGAACGAGAAGCAATGCCGCGACTTCGGGCCAAACAACGGGACCTCCGGCGCTAAAGTTATAGGCTGTCGATCCGGTCGGGGTGGCGCAAACAACGCCGTCGCACCCCCACCGTGAGACTGGTCGTTCATCGATCTCAACAACAACTTCAATCATCCGTTGACGCTCAGCTTTTTCAACTGCCGCTTCGTTCAGCGCCCAGTTGCGCGCGACAACTTCGTCGTTGACCCGCACCTGGACGTCGACTGTCAATCGTTCCTCGACGATGAGATCGCCTGCGATAACCCGCGCGGCGACTTCTTGCACGTCATCTTCCTCTGCTTCCGCGAGAAAGCCCACATGCCCCAAGTTCACGCCCAGAATGGGGGTTCCCGTACCTCTGCAGAGATCTGCTGCCCGAAGAATGGTTCCATCTCCACCAAATACCACCGCGAGTTCGTAGTAGTCCTCGAGCCTTGAAACTTCTTGGACTGAAACGAGGTTGCTCGCGCCGGATGACTGAAGTGCGTCACGTTCATCGGCAAGGACATGGACTTCCATGCCCGCATTCTGAATCTGGGCGATGAAATCAGCCGCCGCTTTGATTGCCCTGGGCCGCGCACTGTGGAGCGTCAAAAAAACTCGCCTCATGGAGTGTTGCCTTCCCTCACGTGCGGCCTCTGTGCCACGACTGCTCTGATCGACTCTAGACCCGGTTCTAAGGCTGTTGTTGTCAACCAACAAAAGTACTCGATGTTTCCGGCCGGACCAGGCAACGGACTCGGCGCTAGCGCGCGGGTTCCCCAACCCAAGCGCGCTGCGGCCGAGGTCACTTTGTGAACCGACTCAACGTGAAGTTCAGGCTCACGCACTACCCCGTTCTTGCCAAGTTTGTCTTTTCCGACTTCGAATTGAGGCTTAATCATGAGAACCATGTCGCCATCGGATTGACATACTGTGGACAACGCCGGCAAGACAGTCGTGAGCGAGATGAATGACAAGTCAGACACGACTAGATCAACAGGTTCCCCGAGGTCTTCGACCGTGAGGCTGCGCACGTTGGTGCGGTCCAGTTGGTTGATGCGGGGATCTTGTTGGAGTTTCCACGCCAGTTGGCCATAGCCAACGTCGACTGCGTGAATACGCGAAACGCCACGCTCAAGCAAAACCTGACTAAACCCTCCAGTGGACGCGCCTGCATCGAGCACTACTGTTTCAGAAACGGTCAACCCGAGTGGTTCAAATACTTCGAGCGCGCCGATCAGTTTGTGTGCGCCACGAGAAACCCAGCGCGATTCTTCCAGTTCGGAAACAAGGATTGCTTGGTCTGTAGTCACTTGGGTTGCAGCTTTGTGAGCCACCATTCCCGCAACCTTTACTTTTCCCTCTGCAATGAGTTCGCTTGCTTGGTCACGAGAACGCGCCATCCCGCGCCGAACTAGTTCGGCATCGAGCCGAACGCGACGGCTCATGGAAAAGCCTTCACGAGGACGGTGAGTCCGGTGACTGTAATTGCCGGCGTAACTCGGTATGGATGCTTTCGTAGACCTCGCGGTGTTCGCGAACTTCGAGATCGTCGAGCTCGAGTAGCCGGTTCAGGGCTTCGTCGATGGTGGGCTGGCTCATACATCAAGTGTCGCATTCCATGTCGTTTCAATTCCGGCAACATCCCGCAGGTGCCATCCAAGAGATACGACGGCACGAAAGTCTTCTTCACGGGTTGCGCCCCGTTCAGCGAGCGACACATTCGTCCTCTGGCAAACCGCGACTGCCGAGCCGCACTTTGATTTATTGCCATCTATCCGGACCGGAGCCTGATCACGAAACAATCCCTACAAATCTCCAAGCAAGAATTCTGGTCGCCTGGCAGTAGGTGCATTCAACACATCACCAATGTGATGGACTCCGGTATTAACCCACGCTGAAGCGATACCTTGACGCTTGGCGCCCTCAATATCGGTATCCAAACGGTCACCCAGCATCAGGACTTTGCCAGTTACCGTGGCCGCAGCCGCGGCGAAGAGTGGCGAGAAGGGCTTTCCTGCGACCTCGGGCGTTGCAGATGTCAGTTCTTTGAGCAGGTTGACAAACGCGCCGTTACCAGGGGCTAAACCCCGTTGGGTCGGAATTGATG
>JAAZCT010000326.1 GCA_012513165.1 Actinomycetales bacterium | reverse complement strand
CCGCTCTCATTGAAAACCTCTGCGACAGCCTGCGAACCTGAGAACATTCGCACTGTGGCGATGGTTCCCGAAGGGCAACAAGCAGGCGGCCCAGTCAACGTGGAACTGTTGATTGGCTCTCTCGACTCGACGGCGTGCACGTTCACTCCTGCCAAAAAAGATCTGCTTGTCGTGATCGAAGCGAACGACAAGGCCGTATACGACTCGACCGTGTGTAAGGCGTCTTTCCTCGCCAGCCCCGTGGTCATTGCAGAAGGGTTCGGCACCTTGGTGCGGACCACCTGGTCAGGCCGCGGATCGGGGAAGGCGTGCAGCCCTGCCGAAGGGTTCGTCAACGGCGGCAAGTTCACCCTCAAAGTCAGCGCGTTCGGCGGAGAGCCGGATCAGACCGAGTTCTCCTTGGCTGCGGCGCCCAAGCCGACACCGACCCCGACACCAACGCCGACCGCCACGGCGACTAGCCCCTCGGCTCCTACGCCGACTACGTCGCCGTTACCAACCACCAAGCCAACCGCGCAAGGCAGCGAGCAAGACTAGACGTAGCGGTCCATCATGGAGGAATCGGCGAGACGCGAAAGCGAGTCGCGAACACTTCGTGCGCGCAGTTCGCCGACACCCTCAACGGCCTGAAGGTCATCCAAACTTGCAGCGAGCAAGCGTTGCAGGCTGCCGAAGTGTTCGATCAGGCGATCGATCACGGCCGGTGGCAGGCGGGGGACCCGGGCCAAGATCCGGTATCCGCGCGGCGTCAAAGACGAATCCAGATTTGGCGAGTTGGTCAAGGTCATGGCTTGGGCCACAAGGTGCAGGTCCACGAGATCCTCTTGCGACAACTCGTCGACCGTGGCCAAGACTGCTTCGACTGACTCTTCATCGGCCGTAGGTAGGTAGTCGCGAACAACGAGTTCGCGTTCAGCGAGAACCCCGCCGACGAGCTCTTCGGATTGGAGCGCCAGCAAGCGGCCGTCCGTGCCGAGTTCGAGCACATAGGCGTCGATCTCGTCGGCGATGCGCGCCACCATTTCGAGGCGTTGTGCAACCGAGGCGATATCGCGGACGGTCACGAGGTCTTCGATCTCGAGTGCCGACAACGCATCGGTGACTTCGTCCAAGCGAGTGCGGTACCGAGCCAGAGTCTGGAGGGCTTGGTTCGCGCGGCCCAGAACGGCGGCTGGCTCTTCCAACACGTAACGGTGATCGTTCAAATACAGAGCAATGATGTGCATCGAGGCCGAAACGGAAATCACCGGAACGCCCGTCTGCTTCGCCATGCGGTCGGCGGTGCGGTGGCGGGTTCCGGTCTCTTCGGTGGGGATCGAAGAGTCGGGAACGAGTTGCACGCCGGCGCGGACGATGTGGCTGGCAGCCGAGTCCAGAATGATCGCGCCGTCCATCTTCGCCAACTCGCGCAAGCCCGTCGCCGTGAATGGGACGTCGAGGTTGAAGCCGCCGCTGCACAGCGATTCGATCATGCGGTCGTGGCCCAGAACGATGAGTGCGCCCGTGCGGCCGCGCAGAATGCGTTCGAGGCCATTGCGCAGTTCAGTTCCCGGGGCGAGGGACGACAGCATCGAGCGAAGCTCGGCGTTGAGTGTCATGTGTGCAGTCCCTCCCTGCAGCCCGGATGGGCCATCAGCTCATACTCTAATGCCCCAGACTCTATGAAACCTCATCACGATTGAAGTTCGCTACCCCCGAGAGCAGATCGCCAGAAGGCAGATCGTCAGGCGTTCAGCGAGCGCAGGGCCGAGCGAAGATCTGGAACCCTGGCAATAGACAAGCCGAGCGAACTGAGTTCTTCGGTGCCTTCAGGGACGATCGCATGCGTGAAGCCGATTCGCGCGGCCTCGCGCAGACGCGACTCAAGGTTTCGGACGGGACGAACTTCGCCCGCCAAACCGACCTCGCCGATGGCCACCAAACCGGAGGGGAGTGGACTTTCGCCCGCAGCTGAAAACACTGCGAGTGCCACAGCCAGATCGATCGATGCTTCTGTCAACCGTGCGCCACCCACCGAAGCCGTGTAGATGTCGGCTGCGCCCAGCGCCACTCCGTGCTTCGTGAGGACAGCAAGAATCATGGCCACCCGAGCCGAGTCCAAACCACTCGAGGTGCGTCGAGGTGAGGGGGTCGTCGCGGGCACGGTTAATGCTTGGACCTCGGCCAAAAGTGGGCGACGTCCCTCCATCGTTACCGTGACGCAAGTGCCGGGAACAGGGGAGGCGTGATGAGACACAAACAGGCCCGTTGGGTCGGGTACCTCGACGATGCCGCGATCCACCAGATCGAAACAGCCGACTTCGTCGACCGGGCCGAAGCGGTTCTTGGCTGCGCGCAAGAGTCGCAAACGTGAGGTGCGGTCTCCCTCGAACTGCAGAACCACATCGACGAGGTGTTCCAGCACGCGAGGACCCGCAACCGAGCCGTCCTTAGTGACGTGACCCACGAGCAATGTGGCGATGCCCTGAGCTTTCGCCCGAGCGATCACGGCGCCCGCCACTTCGCGGACCTGGGTGACCCCACCGGGAACGCCGTCGATTTGGGCCGAACCCATGGTCTGCACGGAATCGACGATCAGCAGGCTCGGCTCGACCTCGTCTATGTGTGTCAGCAAACCGCCCAGATCCGTTTCGGCCGCTAGAAACAACTCGTCGTGCAATGCGCCGGTGCGCTCGGCCCGCAAACGGACTTGAGCAGCGGACTCCTCGCCCGAAACGTAGAGAGTGCGGCGGCCACTGGCTGCCCAGCGCGCAGCGACTTCGAGCAGCAGCGTGGACTTGCCGACCCCCGGTTCACCGGCGAGCAGCATGACGGCGCCGGGAACGACGCCACCGCCGAGGACGCGATCCAATTCGAGGATGCCGGAACTCGTCGCAGCTGCGTCTTCTAGGCCGACTTCGCTGATCGGCACCGCAGGCGAACTGACAGGCCCGGGAGCGGTGCGCGTGGAGCGAGCCGCGCCGGTCACATCGACCGTGCCCCACGCCTGGCACTCGCCACAACGGCCGACCCACTTCGATGTGGTCCAGCCGCATTCGGAGCAGGAGAAAGCGTTCTTAGTTTTCGCAGCCATGCGAGTTAGCCTAAACGCCCCCACCGACATTAATCTGAGTTCACTCACAAGCGAGCGCGGCGAAAAGGCGCTGGGCGAAAAGTTGCAGACGAAAGCGGGTGAAAGCGATGTTCAACAAAGCATCAGCGCAGGCACTCGGTTTTGTCTATCTGCAGGTGAATCGGCTTGCGGGAGCCAACCATTACTTGTCCGATGGGCTCACGGTTTGTCACGGCGCCAAAGTGCGACTGTGGGCTCGCGGCGGCACCACGATCGGCACCACCTTCGCGACCGGGGCGAATCCTCGAATGAGAACAGCTGACGTGCTGGCGCACGAACGAGTCCACATGGATCAGTGGGAACGTCATGGGCTCACGTTCATCTTCCGGTATGTGGCGGCTGGTAGGAACCCGCTCACGAACAAGTTCGAGCAAGAAGCCGGTCTGAAACGTGGCGGCTACAGGACGAGCGATGAATGAATCGGTAGGCGTTCCGACCCGAACTTAGAGTCGAACTTCGCCGTTAGGGGTTTCGAAAACTGCCGCCATGATGCCAGGCGTGCCGTGCGGGGCAACCCAGTTGACGGTGACGTCGTCTAGCGCGATGATGGCTTTCTCGCCCAGCCAGTCCGAGATGCGTTCAGGGTTGCCTGCAATGTCGAGGCTCACGAGTTTGATTCCGGTGTCGGCCATTCGTGAAGGATGTTCTTCAGCAGGAATATCCCAGCAAATAACGAACGGAAGTTGCGGATCGGCTTTGGTGCCGTTCACGCCAATCTGACGCCAAGTGAGGTTGAAACCATCAGGGCGATGCCGGTTGCCGGGAACAGCGTGGCGACCGATCTTCGCCTCGACTGGCTCGATGTCGGTCACCGAAACGCACCAACCCAGCCAGCCGCCACCCGAAGCGGTGCGCTCACGAACGGCCTGACCAAAGGGTGCCTTGTCCGAAGCTGGGTGATCCAACGCTTCGACAAGTTCCAAGTACTGGCCATCTTGAAGCGGCAAGATCATATTCATGGTGCCGAACCGTGGATGAGGGCCACCAGTCAGCAGCGGCGCACCAAAAAGCTCGGCCAGTTCCGCGGCCGTTTCCGTGAGGTTCTTGGAACCGACTGCGAAGGAAAGATGATCGAGGTGCATGGTCACATTCTTGCCCGTCGGTGGGCCAAGAGTGTGGCGCGGGTCACCGGCGGGGAGAAATGCGCATCAGTTAGTATCCGCCGGATGCGGCACCGGGCGTCCCGCCGCCACGAACGCTTCGCAGTGCCCGACCAGCAACGCATACGCCGGTTCGCCCATCAACGCGACCAACTCTGAGCGGTTCGAAACGAACACGGGCTGGCTGCCGACATGCGCCTCGGTGTTCGAGGTGCAGTACCAATCCAGGTCCGCACCGCCAGGTCCCCAGCCTGCCCGGGTGTACTCGCCGATCGTGGTTTCCGTGTAGGTGTTGCCGTCGCCGAGATCGACTTCGCGGAAGGACCGACGCAACGGCAACTGCCAACACACGTCAGGCTTCGTTTCGACCGGGTCGAGCCCAGTGGCGAGCGCATGCGCGTGCAGTGCGCAGCCGTAGCCTCCGGGGAATCCCTTCGAGTTGTGAAAAATGCAAGCGCCGCCGAAGGCCCGGGTTTTGAGTTCGCCGTCTTCATCGGTGTCGGTCCAGCCGGCCCGATGGCCTTCGTCGTGAAGTTCCCATTCGGTGGGATCGAGTTGCTCCACAAACCCCGCCACTCGGGCGTGGTCCTCCTCGCCAGCAAAATGCGCGCCGAGGGTGCAGCAGCCAACTTCGGGGGCGGTCTCATAGATCCCGGGGCAACCCTGACCGAAGATGCACGACCAACGAGACGTCAGCCACGTCAGATCACAGCGGAACACTTCGTCGGAGTCTTCGGGGTTCGAGAACTCGACGAAACTGCGGGGGAATCCCAAAGAAATTTCAGCCATCTAGCTCAGCCTATGCCGTGGGCGTGACCGTTGCTATAGGCAAGGTCTTAGGCTGGGTATGTGACTACTGATCCGTTGCGCAT
>JAAZCT010000325.1 GCA_012513165.1 Actinomycetales bacterium | reverse complement strand
GCGTCCGTGAGTGCCGGCGCAGCGTTACTCACCTCCAGCACCGATATCAGTGTTCGCCCGCTTGTGCAGGGGCTAAGCGACCTTTCCATGAGCGCAGCCGGCGCCATGGGCGGGTTGATTGCCGGCGTGGTCGTGTCGATGTGGAGTTTCGGTGCGCTCACTGCGCTGGCAGCTTTGGCAGCCATCCCGGTAGTGCTCACGGCCCTAGGAACGGGCGTGATGTAATCTCGATAGATGCCAATGCGCCCTGAAATTTGGGTTAGGACCATTGGTCAGGCAAAATAGTCATGTACGTCGCAGTATCACGCTCGGCCGAGCGTTCTCGGGAAGGTCCACATATGAAGAAGTCCGAAAAGATAGTTGTCGTCGGTGTCGACGGCTCAAAAACCGCGAGCAAGGCAGCCATGCGCGCCGCTCAGATCGCCGCAGAATCGGGATCGAAACTCGTCGTTCTCACGGCGTTCACAAAAGACAAGACTGATCGTATAGAGATCGGCGACAAAGCATGGTCCGTCACGGCTGAAGACGAAGCCGAAGCAACGGCCGACCTCGTTTCGCGCACGCTTAAACCCATCACGTCGAATATCGAGATCACCGCGATGCGCGGCAAACCCGCTCAGGCGCTCGTCGCGGAGGCGAAACGCCGCAATGCGAGCTTGATCGTGGTCGGCAACCGTCGAGTTCAAGGTCCTAGCCGAGTGTTCGGCAGCATTGCCCAAACCGTGTCACGAACGGCCCCCTGCGACGTGTGCATCGTCAAGACTGTCTGAGCCCGAGCACCGCACCTCGGCTCCATTTAGCAAGAGTTGCCCGGACGCAACGGACTTTTGAGTCAATCGCTGACATTGCAAGTCTCAGCCCGCTCGGGGCGCTGAGTTATTGGCATCTTCCGCCTAGTCAGATGCCCGAAAATTGTTGCAATTTCAGCCTTCTAGCGCTTGCCCAAACGATGGAAACGCGCGAGAGTGGTAACGGAAGCATTACTACTTCGTTCGTTCGGAACGGGTGTTGGAAGGAACAAACATGGACCAGGTCATCATTGTTGGCGTTGATGGATCGCAAACTGCGAACATGGCGGCCCAACGCGCAGCAGAATTGGCAGTAAAGACCGAATCAAAACTCGTCGTCATGATGGCTTTCGACCAAGCAGATATCGAACGCATTGAGATCGGCAACGATGTCTGGCTCATTTCATCTCACGACGAAGCCGAAGAAACCGCCCAGTCCGTCGCCCGCGACCTCGTTGCCACGGGTGCTGAGATCGAGGTCATGGCGATGCACGGCAAGCCAGCCGAGTCATTGGTCGACGAAGCCAAGCGCCGGAATGCCAGCCTCATTGTGGTCGGTAATCGCCGCGCTCAAGGTATCGGCAGGATCCTTGGCAGCGTCGCTGCGTCTGTCACTCAACACGCTCCGTGCGATGTCTACATCGTGAAAACCGTCTGAGCGCCACGCTTGCGCTCAAGCGCCCTCGGGACACCTCGTCATAGGGGCTCCCGAGGGTGACCTGCCGACTTCTGCTGAGACCTCAGCGAGCGTGGATATCCGAGTGCAGCTCGGAGAGCGGAACGCCGGTCCCGCCCCACCGTCGCGCGATGATGTGAGCGGCGATAGACACCGCCGTTTCCTGCGGCGTCCGGCCCCTCAAGTCGAGGCCAATTGGGCTGTCTAACAAGCCGAGTTGCGGCTCGGTCATGCCTGCGTCTCGCATACGCTTCACGCGGTCGTCGTGAGTACGACGCGATCCCATCACGCCGATGTAGTGAGGGCGGATCTCTTCGGGCAGCGCCGTTACAGCGACCAGAACCGGCACGTCGAACTTGGCGTCATGCGTCAACACGCACACCACGGTGCGCGAATCGATCAGTCCCGCCTCGACCTGAGCGCTGACATAGCGATGAGGCCAATCCACGATGACGCGATCAGCCGCGGGGAACCGCTCGGGAGTGGCGAAGATCGACCGAGCGTCGCACACGGTCACGTCGAACCCCAAGATCGAGGCCTGTTGCGCGAGAGCCGCAGCAAAGTCAACGGCCCCGAAAATGAGCATTCTCGGTTTCGGTTGGAAGCTTGCCACGAACACTTCCATCTCGTTGCCCATGCGTTCTCCGCCGGGCCCGAAATGCATGATCCTACTGTCGCCTGCGGCCAAAACGCCACGCACGTCACTCGGGACCGCGTGATCAGCAAATTCCGATCCGAGCGTTCCTTCGTGCGAATCGGGACGCACGATGACTTTCCGACCGAGGTGCGCCGGGTCAGGATGGGCGATGACGGTTACCCACGCGACCGGCTTGCCCCCCTCGACATCAGCAACGATTCGAGCCACTAGGTCTGCGTCTTGCGGGTCGACTCGCTGGATGTGCACGGTCAGTTCGCCGCCGCAGGTCAACCCGACGGCAAAAGCATCGGCATCCGAGTAGCCGAACACTTCAAGGACGGGCACCCCCGTCTCGAGGACTTCGGTCGCTATCTCGTAGACGGCACCTTCAACACAGCCACCAGAAACCGAGCCGAAGACAGCACCGTCGGCACCCACGACCATCGCGGCTCCGGGGTCGCGTGGAGAGGATCCATCAGCCTTTACGACCGTCGCGATTGAGACCGGTTGCTGTGCCCTCAAACGCTCCAGCGCATGGGGCAAAACGTCAAACATGTTTCACTACCTCCAACAGTTCCTCAAACGCAGTGAACGTGTGACCCGCGACGATGTGATCAACGTGAGGCAAGACGGCCAGCATTCCTTGCTGAATCGGCGCGAACCCTGCTTTGCCTCGGTGCGGGTTAACCCAGACGATCGACTTGCTAAGCCGGCGAAGTCTGGCGGCTTGTTCGCCCAAAAGGCTCGGGTCGCCGCGCTCCCAGCCGTCACTCGCGATGATCACGATCGCGCCGCGAGCGATCCCGCGCCGACCCCACCGGTCGATGAATGCGGCGAGCCCCTCACCGAGCCTGGTTCCGCCAGACCAATCGGGAATCACCCGCCCTGCGGCTTCAAGCGATTGCTCTAAATCTCGGATCCGCATGGCGCGGGTGATGCGCGTGAGTCGGGTGCCGACCGTGAAAACCTCTACCCGGTTTGGTGCGGTTGCATACACCCGATGTGCGAGGCGAATCATGTGGTCCGCATACGGTGTCATCGATTTGGACACGTCCACAAGGAACACCACGCGACGCGGCTTAAGTCGCCGCCGCTGGAAGCGCAAACCCGCAGGCTCACCCGCGTGGCGCATATCAGCTCGCACCATCGCGGGGATGTCGAGTTCGCCTCGATGGAACGGCTCGCGCCGACGCGATGCACGTCGTGGCAGACTCACTCTCAGTCGAGAAAACAGCCAGGTCATCTGCCGAGCCTCGAACGGACTGAGTTTGGCCACATCTCGGTGACGCAACAGCTCCGTCACCGAGGCCACCATGGTTAACTCGTCGACGTCATCGTCCATCGCAATGCCACCGTCTCCGACAGACGTGTGACTCATCGTAACGCTCTCGTTTGCCGGAACGCGAGCAACGTTGATCCCGCTGAACCATTCGGAAAACAAGCGATCGTAAATCTCGATGTCGTCCGGCGAAGCACACATCGTCGAACGTCCCGCCCAGTAAACGTCCGGTTTGTGCATCACATCGAGTGCGTCCAAGGCGGCCACAAAGTCCTCGACCCGTACCGAGG
>JAAZCT010000324.1 GCA_012513165.1 Actinomycetales bacterium | reverse complement strand
TCTTCGATGGTGTCGTAGGTGCCCGAGCGTTCAGCGTGAACTTGGACGATCGTGTCCGCCGAAGGGATCGCCGTATCGACTGCTTCGTAGTCAGCCAACGCTTCGACTACGTCGCTAATGATCTTCTGGGAAACGAGTGGGCGGACCGCGTCGTGGAACAACACGTTGCACTCGTCTTCGCCGAGGGCGGAAAGTGCGAGGCTCGTGGTCTCGTTGCGAGTCGCGCCACCTTCGAGCACTTGGGTGACCTTCGGGTACGCGCCGTCACGGACGATCGCGTGAACCGGGTCAAGGTATCCGGGAGTCATCAAAATGATGATCTCGTCGATGTCGTCGGCAGCGTTGAACACCGAGATGGTGTGCTCCAAGATCGTCTTTCCGGCGATCTTGATGAGCTGCTTCGGGATGGATAGTCCGACTCGCGTGCCAGTACCACCCGCAAGGATGACGGCAACATTCCGCAATTTGGTCACCTAGAGAGATTACCTGTTCCCCTCCCGCCCGGGTGCAGGCAACACTGCGAATGCGTGTCAAACCTCTTTGACTTGGGTGTGGCTGTGTAGCCTGACCGCGTGAGCAAAGGTTTAGAACTCGAAGGTACCGATTCCGCAATCCGCCCCCAAGACGACCTGTTCCGGCATGTCAACGGCTCGTGGTTGGCGGACACGGAGATTCAACCAGACCGTGCCACGGCCGGCGCGTTTGTTGATTTAGTTGATGAATCCGAACGGATAACTCGCGAAATCGTTGAACTGTGCGGCGAGGCTCCTGCCACCGACGAACAACGCAAGATCGGCGAGCTTTACCGCAGTTTCATGGACACCGAACGCATCGAGTCCCTCGGCGCGACTCCGCTGGAACCTGCGTTGGCGCTCGTCGACTCCATGACCTCGATTGCCGACCTCGCGTCCGTGTTGGGCTCCCTGGAACGCAAAGGCACCCCCAGCATCATCGGCATGTGGATCGGCCCCGACCGAGGCAATCCGGACCGGTACGTCACTCACCTCGTGCAAGCAGGCATCAGCCTGCCCGACGAGTCCTACTACCGCGAAGAACAGTTCGCACCGATCCGCGAGGCGTATGTCGCGCACATCACCGCGCTGCTGACGCTCGCTGGACTTGACGCGCCCAATGCCAAGACCGAACGCATCGTGCAACTGGAAACCGAGATCGCAGCCACTCACTGGGATCGCGTCGCTTGCCGCGATGCCAACAAGACTTACAACCTCACCACCCGCGACGGGCTCGGTTCGTTGCTCAGCAACTTCGACTGGGATGTGTGGGCCGAGGCCGCTGGGGTGCGAGCCGAGGTTCTCGCCGAAGCGGTCGTCAGCCAGCCGTCCTATCTCGAGGGACTGAACGCGCTGCTCACCGATGATCGCCTTGCCGACTGGCAGGACTGGTTGCGTTGGCAGATCGTGCACGGAGCCGCCGCTTATCTCAGCGACGATTTTGTTGAAGAGAACTTCGATTTCTATGGCAGGACCCTGTCGGGCACCGCCGAACTGCGGCCGCGTTGGAAGCGCGCCATCGGGTTCGTTGAAGGCGCCATGGGCGAAGCGATCGGCCGAATCTACGTCGAGGAGCACTTCGGCGAGGTAGCTCGCACACGCATGAGCACCATGATCGACAACCTGATCGAGGCATACCGAATCTCGATCACGGACCTGTCGTGGATGAGCGCCGAGACGAAAACTGAGGCGCTCGCGAAACTCGATTCATTTACTCCCAAGATTGGGCATCCGGCCGAGTTCAAGGACTATTCGGGACTCGAAACTGATCCGGGCGATCTGCTGGGCAACGCCAACCGCAGCCAGTCGCTCGAAGTTGACCGTGAACTTGCAAAGATCGGTCAGCCCATCGATCGCGACGAGTGGTACATGACTCCACAGACGGTGAACGCGTACTACAACCCAACCATGAACGAGATCGTGTTTCCGGCCGCGATCTTGCAGTGGCCGTTCTTCTCTATCGACGCCGACGATGCCGTCAACTACGGCGCGATTGGCGCCGTGATTGGCCACGAAATCGGCCACGGTTTCGATGATCAAGGCTCGCACTACGACGGCACCGGCGCGCTGCGCAACTGGTGGACCGACGCCGACCGCACCGCTTTCGAAGCAATGACGTCAAGTCTCGTGGCACAGTACGGCGCACTGTCGCCGGAAGGCGCCGATGGGCAACCGGTCAACGGCGAACTCACGATCGGCGAGAACATCGGCGACCTTGGCGGGTTGGCGAGCGCTCACATCGCGCTCGGGCTCTCAATCGACGGCGAAACAGACCCGCTCACCGACGGCCTGACTCGCGACCAGCGGTTCTTCCTTTCTTGGGCCCAAGCATGGCGAGGCAAGGTGCGTCCGGCCGAGACGGTTCGCAGACTCACCATCGACCCGCACTCGCCACCAGATTTTCGCTGCAATCAAGTCGTGCGTAACCTGCGCGCGTTCCATGCGGCGTTCGAGACTGCTCCGGGCGATGCGTTGTGGCTCGACGAGAGCGAACGCGTAGCTATCTGGTCTTAGTGAAAGAACAGCGCGACGATCCACGACAACGTGAGCAGGAGCGCGGCTGCGAGTTCGATCAGTATCGAGATCCCGGTGGCTTTGAGCGCCACGATTGTAGCGTCTTTGGCTGCTTTTGGTGCTTGCAGACGTTGCCATTCGGCTAGGTAGATTCCGCCAATAAAGCCAACGAACAGGCCGATCACCGGGATCACGAAGAAGCCCACAATGCCGAGCATTCCGCCGATCAGAATGCTGCGGTTCGGCACGCCCTCACGGCTGAGATAGCGGCCCGCGATGAGGAACTTTACGAACATGCCGGCCAACAC
>JAAZCT010000323.1 GCA_012513165.1 Actinomycetales bacterium | reverse complement strand
GGTCATCGCCGAAGCTTTCCACATCGCTTTGAGCGGCCGTCCGGGACCAGTGCTGGTCGACATCGCCAAAGATGCGCTGCAGGCCGACACCACCTTCGTATGGCCAAACGAGTTGGCTTTGCCTGGCTACCGCCCATCGGCTCGCCCACACAACAAGCAAATTCGTGAAGCGGCCCGATTGATCGCTGAAGCGAAACAGCCGGTGCTTTACGTCGGCGGCGGCATTATCAAAGCGAACGCCGCTGCGCAATTGGCTGAACTCGCAGAACTGTCGCAGATTCCCGTAATCACTACGTTGATGGCGCGAGGCGCATTCCCTGACTCGCACGAACTGCATTTAGGTATGCCTGGCATGCACGGAACCGTTGCTGCCGTCGGTGCTCTGCAAAAGTCCGATTTGCTCATCACCTTGGGCGCGCGTTTTGACGATCGCGTCACCGGCAATCTTGATTCATTCGCACCTGACGCCAAAGTGATCCACGCAGACATCGATCCCGCCGAAATCTCGAAGAACCGCGAAGCCGATGTGCCCATTGTGGGTGATGCGAAAGATGTCGTCGAAGATCTCATCAAGGCCTTGCACAAACAAACGGCAGACGATGGCCTCACCGGCGAGTACGCCGAATGGCGTGCTTACACGCTGGGGCTCAAAGCGAAGTTCCCGGTCTCGTACGATCGCCCAGCCGAAGGCCTCGCCCCGCAAACCGTTATCGAAGCGATTAGCAAGGCTGCGGGTCCCGAAGCTGTCTACGCCGCGGGCGTGGGCCAACACCAAATGTGGTCCACTCACTTCATCGATTTCGAACGACCACGACAATGGTTGAACTCTGGCGGCGCCGGCACCATGGGCTACAGCGTTCCTGCAGCCATGGGCGCCAAGGTTGGTGCTCCAGACCGCGTGGTGTGGTCGATCGATGGCGACGGTTGCTTCCAAATGACCAACCAAGAACTTGCAACGTGCGCGATCGAAGGTATCCCGATCAAGGTTGCCGTCATCAATAACTCCTCGTTGGGCATGGTTCGCCAGTGGCAGACCCTGTTCTACGACGGGCGCTACTCCAACACAGACCTGCACACCGGTCCCGAGTCGATCGGTGCCCGCAGAATCCCTGATTTCGTGAAACTGGCAGACGCCTATGGTTGCGTTGGTTTGCGCTGCGAGAGCATCGACGATCTTGACGATGTCATCGCTCAAGCAATGGCGATCAACGACCGCCCTGTCGTGATTGATTTTGTGGTTGAACGCGACGCGATGGTGTGGCCGATGGTGGCTGCTGGAACTAGCAACGACGACATCAAGATCGCCCGCGATTTGGCCCCTGAGTGGGAAGAAGAGGTGCTCTGATGGCAAATCACACCCTCAGCGTTCTAGTTGAGAACACTCCTGGCGTCTTGGCCCGAGTCTCGAGCCTGTTCATGCGTCGTGGCTTCAATATCGAATCGCTGGCCGTTGGTCCCACCGAGATCCCTGAGATCTCACGTATGACGATCGTGGTGAACGTCGATACTTTGCCGCTCGAACAAGTGACGAAGCAACTCAACAAGCTCATTAACGTGCTCAAAGTCGTAGAGCTCGATTCCGGCTCGGCGGTCGAACGCGAACTGATGTTGATCAAGGTTCGCACGGACACAGCCACACGTGGCCAAGTGCTTGAAACAGTTCAATTGTTCCGAGCCAAGGTGGTTGATGTGGCCCACGAATCGGTCACGATCGAAGCAACCGGCGACGCTGCCAAACTCGCAGCGATGCTGAACGTCTTAGAGCCGTTCGGCATCAGAGAGATCGCCCAGTCTGGCCGAGTAGCCATCGGCCGCGGAACGCGCTCGATCACCGAACGCGCACTTCGCACCAGCACTTCCGGTACCTCAAACTAAAACACGTGAAATTCACAAAACTAAGGAGAACCAATCGTGGCCGAGTTGTTCTATGACGACGATGCAGACCTGTCCATCATTCAAGGCAAGAACGTTGCCGTCATCGGTTACGGAAGCCAAGGACACGCCCATGCGTTGAACTTGCGCGATTCGGGTGTCGACGTACGCGTCGGGCTCGCTGAAGGCAGCAAGAGCAAGGCAAAAGCTGAGGAAGAAGGCTTGCGCGTTCTGTCGGTCGCAGATGCAGTGCAGGAAGCCGACGTCGT
>JAAZCT010000322.1 GCA_012513165.1 Actinomycetales bacterium | reverse complement strand
GCCGAGCGCATGGGCAAGCTCGGCACGTGGGTGAGTCCCAAAGAGTATGAAAGCGACGCGGCGAAAGCCGAACGCTTCGCCGACGACCTACCCATCGCAGGTGACAACTCGTTCGTGCGTGTCACCGCGCTTTACATGAGTGGCCGGCTCAGCGCCGAGCAATACAAGACACTCAAAGACTCGTTCGGGCTTCGCTTCAACGAGTAACCGAGTTGGCGCCGCGGCGAAGAACAAAAGCAAACCTGTCAGTGGCGATCCCTACAGTCATACATGTCCCCGGCGACTCGGGCGCTGGGGCACATCGGCTGAAGGGGGCCCCATGAAAATCAATGCACTACTCGACGTCAACCTCGTCGCACACGAAACCGCTGACGAAGTCGCGGTCCTGTTCGAAATGGAAGCGCCGCCGCTTCACACCACAACGACACGCGCCCAAGCAACGCTTCAGGTGGTGCTGGATCGTTCCGGTTCCATGAGTGGCGCGCCACTAGCGGGCGCCAAACAGGCGCTCGTCGCCCTGGTCAAACGCCTCAACCCCACCGACAACTTCGGGCTCGTCACCTTCGACACCGAAGCCCACGTGGTGGTCGCCGCAGGCCCACTCGAAGACAAAGACTCCGTCATCAGCCGCATCAACCAGATCCAACCAGGCGGCATGACGGACCTCTCTGCGGGATACCTTCGCGGGCTCAGAGAAGCTCGCCGAGTCGCGGGCGAAACCGGTGCAACCGTGCTGATCGTTTCCGACGGCCACGTCAACACCGGCATCGCCGCACCAGACGATTTTGCATCGATCACAGCCAAGGCCTACACCGAACGAATCGTCACCTCGACCCTCGGCTATGGCCAGGGCTACGACGAAACCCTGCTGGCCGCGATCGCGCGCGCTGGTTCCGGCAATCACGTATTCGCCGAGAACCCGGACGAAGCGGGAGCCGCGATTGCCGGCGAAGTCGACGGACTGTTGAACAAAACGGTTCAGGGCGCGTCACTGGTAATCGACTTCGAACCCCACGTCGAGTTCCTCAAGATCTATAACGATCTTCCGGCCACCCAGATTGCCGACGGACACGTCATGATCGAACTCGGCGACCTCTACGCCGAGGAGGCACGCAAAGTGTTGTTGGCTTTCCGTGTTCCAGCGATGGCGGCCCTCGGGCTGGCCAAGATCGCCTCGCTCGAACTGTCGTATGTGGAGTTGCCGGCGTTGATTGAACAGACTGCGGTCTTGCCGCTCATGGTCAACATCGTTCCGGGCGATGAAGCAGCGGGCCGAATCCCCGATCCCGTGGTTCATTCCGAAAAGTTGTTCCAGACGGCTCAAGAATCAAAACGACAAGCGTCCGAAGCATTCGAGCGCCATGATTTCGAAGCCGGGCAGCGGCTCATGAGCGAAGCGAAAGCTCGCTTGCTCGCCTCGCTCGATGCCGCTCCTGAAACGCTCAAGCCCAGTATTCGCAGCGAAATCGATGACGTCTCGCTGCTCGAAGAACGCAGCACCCGCATGGGACCCACTGGCTCGTCCACGCTCTCAAAGATCAGCCGCGAGTCCTATCACCTACAAAGCCGCAAACGCGGCCGTCGCGATCCGCGAAACTCGGCGAACGAGGCCTGACCCGCGGGTCCACGGAACCCGTACCGAAGAGTGGGCTAGCGCCTTGACTTTCCCTATAAATGGGATATATCTTTCAGTTATGCGTAGCAATGCGCCGGCCTTACTTCCCCTGTTCCGGTCCCAACACCAGGCGGAGTTGTTGATGTGGCTCTATTTGCATCCCGACACCGAGTTCGGCGTGAGCGATCTCGCCGAGCGGCTCGATGTGCCTTTGTCTACCTTGCACCGGGAGGTAGTTCGCCTAGACGAGGCCGGTCTCATCGTTAGTCGATCCCTTGGGCGAAACCGACTCATCCGCGCTGCCCTCAACAACCCAGCCGCAAATCCACTTACTCAACTTCTTGAGGTCACTTTCGGTCCACGAGTCGTGATCGCCGATGAATTCGTATTCCCGGGCATGAAACAGGTTGTGATCTTCGGTTCTTGGGCGGCCCGATACGCCGGCCAAGCGGGGCCGCCTCCGCACGATATCGATGTACTCGTGATCGGCAAGGTCAATCGCGCTGATGTCTATGAGGCCGCCGACCGGGCTGCAGTCCGCCTCGGAATCGAAGTGAACCCGGTCCTGAGATCCGTAAAACAATGGGCCCAACCAGAGGATGCTTTGGTCAAGCAGATCAAGGCATCGGCTCACCTCGAACTAGTCACGATCTTCTGAATTTCGGCCGCACTCGCGGCGCTGCCGGAAAAGCCAGCGGTGCCGGCTCGGGCCCGAGAAGGCCGAACCGACACCGCCTGGTTTCCGCAACGAGGTCAGCGCCAACGGACGCGCTTCACCACCGTCTTGGACTTCTCGACCGTGCTCGAACCCGCATAGCTGATCGACAGTTTCTTCGTGCCCCGCTTCTTTTGCTTCGGGATCTTGACCTTCGCGACACCGTTCTTCACGGTGGAGCTATACGTCTTCGAACCGACCTTGACGCGAACCTTGCCGGTAGCCGGAACGCCCGTGGTCGAAGCAACTCGCACCGTTACGGTCAACTTCGTCCGCTTCACCCGCGGTTTCGAGGTCGAAACCTTGACCGAACGAACCGAAGCAGGCGCCTTGGTCACCGCGACTCTCACGACCCCAGTTGACGGCTCGACCGTGTCGCTGCCCAAGTAGGCCACCCGCAAGCTGTGAGTGCCGGGAACCAACAGTCGTCCGCCAATTCCAACGCGAGCCACACCATCACGAACCTCAGCGAATCCGAGGACGGTCGAACCGCGCAGCACCTGCACCCGGCCAGTTGCATCAGCCGGACCAACCTTGACCACAACGGTCGAAGCCTTACCGTAAGCAACCTTCACGGCACCTGCACTTAAGGTCGAATCAGCCTTGACCGGCTCCACCACAGGTCCATCAACCGGCGGCAGTTCCAGCTGGCGGGCGCGCAGCGAATGACCATCCGTGTCGCCGTCGTCAGCCCACACGACCTCTACCTTGCCGTCCACCGCAGTGCTCCACGGTGCGATCGCCATGCCCTCGTTGTTGAGGTTCGGCATGCCGCCAGGACGTTGGTACGAGTTGCTGACCGCGAAGTCGCCGTTCGTGACCTTCAAGGTGTTGTAGACGCCACCACAACTGTCGTCGCACAACGCCCACAGCATCTTGCGGTCAGCGTCGTATGCCACATCCATCGACCACGGGAAGCCCGAGCGTTCGACCTTCACCTCGACCGGCGCCCCACCCACAGGAAGTGAGAAGAAGTGCAGGTTCCCGGTCGCTTCGACAGCCGCGACGAACAAGCCAGGCGTGTCGTAGTCGTTAGCTTTGTAGGCCGCACCGTTCACGGTCCACCCGGAGTCGACCAAGAACGAATCAGGAACATACGCGATGCCTTCGAGGCCCAAGTTCGTGCCCGTGACGACCATGTCGTTCACATCCCACTGGTGGGTCGCGACGAGTTCGGTGGTCGAGGCGGTCACATTGCTGACATCGAAACGAGCAATCTTGTTCGCCGAGACACTCTTAGCGCGAGCGTTGTCGCGTTCGGACGTCAAGTAGATCGCGCCGTCCGGGCCGACGGCAACACCTTCGGCATCCAGCTCGCCCGCACCGTCGGTGAAGCGCACCGGAATGCCACCATCCCACTCGGGAAGCACTTCGAACTGATCGCCGACTTTGTGCATCTTGAACAGGCGGCCCTTGTTCATGGCGGCCCACAGGATGGTCGGATCTTGCGGATCGAACACCACGCCAGAAACGTCGCCCTCGTCGTTGGCATCCAGATCGGTAAACGCGTCTGCCGCGTCGGCAGTTCGAATCGCTGCCGGCCCGGGCCAGTTGCTGCTTGCTAACTCGGGGCAGGCGTTCGCTGCACCCCAGGTTGCTTGCGGGGTTTCCACGTACGAAACCTTGCCGAAGAAATCGCAGCGGCTGTATGACTCGTGGCCGTCTTCGCTCCATGTGT
Organism: Actinomycetales bacterium; assembly: GCA_012513165.1. Taxonomy (GTDB): domain Bacteria; phylum Actinomycetota; class Actinomycetes; order Propionibacteriales; family Nocardioidaceae; genus Aeromicrobium. The sequence continues at coordinate 6,447 of JAAZCT010000322.1, read as the reverse complement.
GGGCAAGGATCGATGCACCCAGAGGGTTTCGAATCGAGATCGAATCGACGCTCTTCAAACCGTTCACCGGGTCGGCGAGGAAGAGTTCTCCAGCACCGAGAACTGTGTTCGCCGGAACCGTGAACGCCACCGAACCGTCAGTCGAAACCAGTTCCCATCCGGAGATGTCTTCAGCCGTGGTGCCCGTGTTCAACAGTTCAGCCTTCGCCGCGATGTTGGAGACCTCGTTCACCACAACCTTCGTTTCAAAGCGACGACTCTTGGTTTCGCAGGCGTCAGCGTTCGAGTAACCGAAACTGTTGCGGGTCACGCGCCAGAACTCGTCCGAGCCGTCCGGGCAGACCGCAAACGCGCGCGCATCGGAGGTGTAGTTACCTGAAACACCAGCATCGCCGTCGCCGTAACTCGCTTGATCCACGAGTTGGCTAGCACCTTCGGGGCCATAGATTTTGACGCCGTCGCCCTCACCGGACAGGCCCTTCTTCGACGAGAAGGTCACGTATCCGCCTGGCTCGATCACCCACGTGGTGGCGGGCACGAGTTCCGTACCGTTCCACACCTTCAGGTCAGCAAGTTTCAAAGCAGTCGCACCGCTCGCCGCGCCGCTGTCGGTTTGCTTCCAGCCTTCGATCGTGACGGGGTGGCTGCCCTTGTTGAACAGTTCCACCGCGTCAGCGAAGCCCGGGTTGCCGGGGTCGCCGGCATTCAGAGACGTCATCTCGTTGATCTCGATGTCGTCCCAGTTCGGGTCCAATGCGGGCGGTTCAGTGACCGGCCCGGACGTCTTGTTTGCTGCATTCGCCGACGGTTCGAGCACCTGGAACGAGCCGGTTCCGTCCGGGAAGCGTCCCCACGACGTGGCGTGGGTTCCAGCCGGCCAAGTGGTCGCATCGAGTTGAGTCAGACCATCTGCCAAATACAAGTGGACCGAATCACCCTTGCCGAGGCCAACCTCGGACGGAATCGTCACGAACCCGCCCGCGGGAACAATCGTTCCGCCCGGGATGGCAAACGTGGTGGCGGTGGTGCTATCTGAGTAGCGCCAACCGGACACGTCGACCGGGCCAGCGCCGGTGTTTGTTAGTTCGAACCAGTCGTCGGGGTCGGAGTTGACCTCGTTGATTTTGATCGAGTCCGCACCGGGCACAGCCGGGCAATCGTTCGCCGCACCGGGAGTTGCGCTCAAGGTAGTCGCGAACGCTCCGACACCGTCTGGGCAACGACCCACGGACGGAGTCGCGTGTTCGCCTGCGGGAATCTGGTACGTATCGACGACGGTGTCACCGTCGAGGATCGTCACGCTGTCGCCCTTGCCGAGTCCGTACCCGTTACCGCCGTTGACGGCGTCAGTCTCGAACGAGAAGTAGGCGCCGGGCGCGAGAGTGGTTCCCTCGGTGGCGAAGGCGAGCGGCTCGTGCGCGGGATCGTTATCCACGAACGTGAGCGCCGAGAGGTCGATCGGGTTCGAGCCCGTGTTCGTCAACTCGACGAAGTCTTTGCCGCCTGCGGAGTCGTTGCTGCGCAGTTCGTTGAGCGCGATGGTCGCGTACGGATTCGGGCAGTTGTTCGCCGCGTCGCGAGTGGCGGTCGTGTTGATCACGAACGCGCCGGTTCCATCAGCGCAACGGCCGAAGGACGGTGTCGCGTGTGTTCCGGCTGGCCACGTAATCGTGTCGATGATCGTGGTGCCGTCGGCAGCGAGGATCGTGGCCGAGTCGCCCTTGCCGAGTCCGATTCCCCAAGCCGTATTCGGTTCAAACGAGTAGTAGCCGCCCGGTGCGAGCAGCGTAGTTTCGGTGACGAGATCGGCTGGAGTTCCGCCGCCGCCGTCAATGAACTTCAGTCCGTGCAGGTCGATGGCTTCACTGCCAGTGTTCTTCAGCTCCACAAAGTCGGTGCCGTCAGATAACACCTCGTTGATCTTCAAATCGGTCGGGTTCGTCGAGGCGATCGCGGCAGGAGCCAGACCAATCGCAAAGCTCGACAAGCCGACGACGGCTGCCATGAAAGCAGTCAGTCCGCGGGGTTGGGTTCGCACTTTTCCTCCAGTGGTTGTGTAACCGGTTCGCGGCCACGCTAGGGAGCAAAAGTGATCAGTTGGTGACGAGGCGTCGACGCGCAGGTGAACCCTTGGAACTCTTTCCGGCCCCGCATATTCTGCTTTCTCTGTCAGCACTTACCCGCTTCATGCCAGTGCTCCGTGGTTAGATGCCAACATGAGCGAACAGGATCTATCGGCAGCCCTCGGCTCTGGCGACCTTCGCATCGAGGAAGGCGGAGTGCATGCGGATCGCATCATTCTGGTTTTGCACGAGGGGGACTGCAAGCTCGACCTCGATCGCTTCGAGATCGGCTATCGGCGGGCCAACATCGAGCCCGGTAAGCAACCTTGGTTTGTCGTGACAGGTGATACGAGTATCTACGTCGCGATCCAGGAGTTTTACGAACATCCGTTTGGGGAAAGTTCACACTTCGACGAGGTCTCACTCAAACTTCTCAAGCACTTCCCGCTGCACACGCTGCAACTCACGTCGATCTGCCTTAGCGCCCCAGACGAAGACATGTGGATGGAGTTAGCCAACGAGAATGTCCAGGTCGCCATCAGCGGGCCTCCACCTGTCATGCTCGGCATGTACGCGCCAGATTTCTTACGACATGTCGTAAGCACCAGTGGCCTCGAACCAGCGCTTATCCCGGTCGATGATGACTTCATGTTTGAGCGCTATTCCGATAATCTCCACAGCTGGTCTGAACAAGTACTCGATTGGGACGACCTTTACTCGAAAGAAACCTGGGAGTTCATCGTTCGAAACTCCCCCATCGTGGCGACGCTCAAGAATGATCCGGTCTCGATTACTGGCGAGGCGCTTGAAAGATTTGGTGCAGAGCTTACTGCGCAAACCGAAGAAGACTTCTTCAACGCGTAATCCGCCTGAAGATTCATGGCGCCCAAATTTCCGAATAATTTCGGCACCTCACGCGGTGCGAGTTGCGCGCGACAAAAACTGTCAGTGCCGATCGCTACGTTGTGTTCATGAGCGAAGAGTCCACGACCGACCCGGTCGAAGCGGGAATCACGAACGCCTGGAACAAGTTTCGAGACGATCTTGCAGACCATGTCGATGCTGGCCTCGATGAGGGCGAGATGGATGAGCTAGCCATCACTACCGCGGCTGGCCAATCGTTAACCGTCACGATCGAAGACGAGCACGTGGTCATCATCGCAGGCGAGACTGTCTTCACGACAGTCTGCCCGTTCGAGGCTGCGCATCGCGTGGTCCGTATCTTGCGCCACAACTGGAAAGTGCTGCACCCCTTGTTCCTTGACACAGAACTCGTCGACGTTCCCCACATCGACGACAATCCGATCGTTCCCCGGCCAGTCGTGGTTCCGATACTGGGCACTGCCGACTCGGTTGAACAGTTGCAACAGTGGGTCGAGTCCACGTTCCAAGCAGACCTCGATGTGCCGCTGAAAGTACAAGACGACGGACGCATCACGTGGGAGCTCCACGGCAACGATCCCCTCATCGTGCACGTGCGCAATGCCAACCGAATAGAAATCTGGACGATCCTGGCTAGGGAAGTCGATTTCGAGAAGGCCGAAGCAGCGATCCAGAAGTTGTCTTCGGAGAACTTCAACCACCAATTCTTCCTGCAACAGGATCGCCTCATTATGTCGCGCAGTGTGGTGGCTAAGCCGTTCGTACCGCAACATCTGACCGACGCGCGCCGCGAATTCACGCGCTTCGCGAACCGCTTGCAGCATCTGCAAAACGATCTGTTGAGCGCTCGTGCGAAACAAGATCGGATCGACGTGGCTGCTGCGAAAGAAGCCCAAGCGAAAGCCGAAGCAGAACTGGCCGAAGTCAAAAAAGAACTTACCGAGGTTCTGGAGCGAACGAGTCGAGCTGAACGCCGCGCTGAACGCCTAAAGCTCGAACAGAGATGGGTGTCTAGAAACTTCAAGAAGGCCTCAGCCGAACGTGATGAGGCCCGAGCGAAGTTGACTCGTATGCAAGCAGTGCTTCACCGTGCCCTCGGCACCGTCGACGGCCAAACTGAGATCCAAATATTCCAACCAAACCTTGTGGAGGATGACATGATCGAAACCGAAATTGGTCTCGTCTCGATGCCACGGGGATACAACGATAGAAACGGTGTTGCATGAGTAGTTTTGAGATCATTCCCGGCGATGCCCAATCGACCGTGATCCTGCACGTTCCCCACTCGTCCACGTTCATCCCTGCCGACGTTCGCGCCGGAATCGTGCTCACCGACGAGGAACTCGCGGCCGAGTTGGCAGCGATCACCGACGCTCACACCGACATCATCGCTGCCGGCGCGGCTGATCAGGCCGGCGTCCGGCCGTGGTCGTTCGTCAACCGCACGTCTCGTCTCGTGATCGACCCCGAACGCTTCCCCGACGAGCGCGAAGAGCTCAATGCCGTCGGCATGGGCGCCGTATATGAAAAGACAACCCGGCAAACCACGCTGCGCACTCCCACCACCGAGGAACGAGCCGACCTGATCGAGCGGTTCTTCAACCCCTATTCCGAGGGCATCGCCGCGCTCGTTCGCGAACGTCTCGCAGCAGTCGGCAAGGTGACGATCATCGACGTCCATTCGTTCCCCGTGAACCACTCGGCCTACGAGCTGCACAAGACTGACGCCCGGCCCGAACTGTGCATCGGAACCGACATTTTCCATACGCCAGCCACGCTCTTGGAACTCACCCGCGAAGCGATGCGTCCGGCCACGCCCACCGGAGACATCGAAAACGATCAGCCATTCAAGGGGTGCTACGTTCCGCTCGATCAGTACGGGTCAAACGCAGCCGTGCAGGCCGTGATGCTGGAGATTCGCCGCGACGTCGTGTCCAGCAACATGGGCGGATTGCAAACCGCCACCGCCACGCTCATTGACGCGATCGAAAACTCGGACCGAACAACCTAGTTGGTGGGCTCAGGCGTCGGTTCGCTCTGACCGAGTTCGGACACGAGTCCTGGTTGCAAGACGACAAAGTCGAACACTTCCAGCGTGCGGTCTTCCGTCGTGAAACGGCTGTTGAGTTTCGGTTCGATCCAGTCAAACTCGAGCGAACCGAGTTCTTTTCCGTCCTCCAAGCTCAGCGCCCGGACACGGGAAGGATCGCGCCAGGTGACATCCAAGACATGCAACACGCCCTCTGCGAATCGGAAGTGCGTACTCACATCGGTTGTGGCTTTAATAGACGCAACTTTTTCAGATTCGCCTGTCGAAATGTCGACTCGAGCCAAATCAAACCGTTGACCCTTCTTGGTACTGCGCTCTGTCACGAGATAAAGGTCTGTGCCCTTCAACGTCTCGGCCTCAATAGTCCACAGTTCGTCTTCGGGGAGCTTGAGCAATTCTTGAAGGTAGCCTTCCACCCGAAACGTAGTGCTCTTCCCCGAAACCACATCCACGGACAGTAGGCCGAGGTCACTTCCGTCACTATATACCGGGGCTGCTACCAAGTGATTGCCGTCGCAGGTGGCGACCGTAACTGTACCCCCATAGAGACCCGGGGACTTCACCTCAATCGGTGGCAAGTCCTTTGGCTCAACCGGGCGCACCATGACCGGATTCATCTGCGATTCGGTTTCAAGATCTTCTTCCACATAGCCAGCGTCACCGGGAACCGAAGGACCCACCATCCACAAACCGCTGTCGCATTGAGCCACAGCGCTCGCATCGCCTCGAACTCCGGAGAAAGCGGGACCACCGCCTGTGCGTGTCACGGCAACCGAATCCGATTCGGCAAGTTCAGAATCGTAGAAAACTGACACAAGATTGTCGGCAACGAAACCATTGCCCACCTGGGAGCCGTCGTCAAGAGTGTTGCGTTTCGAAACGATCCGGTCTCGGCCAAGGATGTAGTCCCGTTCCACATCCGAGAATCCGACTCGACCGTCCTCGTGCGCCAGGTGCACCGAGTCCATTCCCGCGTTGTCGATCCGTTTGACAGAACCGTCACGATCGACGAAAAGTGTGGCACCCTTCGGGTTCGACGACCACATTGGACTGGCTGCCGCGATCACAACCGTCGTGTCTGCGAGGAACGCTTCATCTACTTGTTTGTAGGTCAGGTCGCGGTCCGCATACGGTCCGCACCCGCCAATAACTAGCGCGCCGATAGCAACAACAGCAAGGCTCAAGCGACGATTCATTCAGATCCCCCAACGACTGGTGTGTGATGCGAACGTACCACCTAGATCACCAATGCACGCGACAGATAGACGTGCCCGTGAACGATGGCGACAGGCGACGGGAAGAAATCAGTACTTAGCGAAAACTGTGGTGAAGTACCGCTTGTAACCGTAAGGCCCTTCGTATACGCCGATGCCCACGTGCGTGTAGTCGCCGATCATGTTCGCATAATGGCCCGGCGATATCCGCCACGCTTCCACGACAGTGCTCGTAGTC
>JAAZCT010000321.1 GCA_012513165.1 Actinomycetales bacterium | reverse complement strand
GCGTTTGCGGGCGACCTCCCATTGCGTTAGGAGCACGGCCTCGGTCCAGGTGCCGACGCGGAGAAGTCGGCGCAGGATTGGTGTGGTGAGGTGGAACGGGATGTTCCCCACGATCCCGGGGTGGTCGAGGGGAACAGCGAGCGCGTCGGCGTGATCGATCGTCACACCGGGCAGCGCGCTGCGGAGGCTTGCGATCCGATGCTCGTCGATGTCGATCGCGGTCACAGGCCTGCCGAGCTGCGCGAGACGTCTCGTGAGTGCACCATCGCCAGCGCCGAGTTCAAGGATCGGCCCCTTAGTCGCAGTGACGAGGGCTGTGATCTTGCTGATGGTGGGTGTGTGGGTGAGGAAGTTCTGGCCGAGTTCGTGTCGGCCGCCGTGGGATGAACGAGGCATGTTCGCGCTCCAAGAAAGAAAGGATGGGTCTGCTGAAGGTTGAGTTGACTCGTTTCCTTCTACGCCGCAAGTGCGACTTTGCCCAGCATAACCATTTCAAACTCGATCGGTGTCAACCGCCCGAGCCCGCGCTGGCGGCGCTTGCGATGATACGTCCCCTCGATCCATGACACGATCGCGAGGCGCCACTCCAGCCGGGTCCGCCACGACTGCCGATCGAGCACGTTTTTCTGCAGCAAACTAAAGAAACTTTCCATCGCTGCGTTGTCCGCGGCTGATCCCACTCGGCCCATCGAGCCGCGCAGCCCGGCCCGTGTGAGGGCTTGCTGGAACTTCCGCGACCTGAATTGAGATCCGCGGTCCGAGTGCACCACAACACCTGTCGGGATGCCGCGGTGGGCGACCGCCATCTCGAGCGCGTCTACCGCAAGTCTTGCCTTCATGCGCTTATCGATCGAGTAGCCGACAATCTTGTTCCCGCACAGATCTTTGATCGCACACAGGTACAGTTTTCCCTCCGCGGTCCAATGCTCGGTGATGTCTGTCAGCCACACCTGGTTTGGGGTGTCAGCGGTGAAGTTGCGTTGCACGAGATCGTCTCCCACGGGCGGGCCAGCCTGCTGGTAGCGGCGTGTTCGCTGCGTGATCACAGAAGTGATCCCAGCCACGTTACACAGCCGCCACACGCGTCGCTCTGACAGCACATGACCGAGGTCTTCCAGCTCGTCAGAGAGACCCCGATACCCAAACTCGGGCTCTTCCGCATGCAAATCATGCAGCTCATTGATCAAGTGCGCCTCTTCCCATACGCGGTCAGCGACGGGCTGCCGCACCCACTTGTAGTAGCCCTGTTTGCTGAAGCCCAACACCCTGCACGTCACCGCGACCGGCACCCTGATGGGGGCGCCGGCTGCAGCCAATTCACGGACGAGCGGGTACATCATTTTGGGGGCGTGATGTGTACCTGTGACAGATACGCTGCCGCGCGGCGCAGCACCTCAACTTCTTGTTCGAGGAGCCGGTTGCGTTTCATCAGCTCCCGCACCCGCGCATCCTCGACCGGCGACTCAACCTCTTTTGACGCGGGTAACCCCATGTCGGCACGGTCAGCGTCAGTCACCCATTTTGAGAGCGCCGACTTCGACACCCCAAGGTCTTTGCCGATCTGTCTTTGACTGTTGCCTTGTCGCACCAGCGCGACCGCGTCGCGCTTGAATTCCTCGCTGTACTTCGCCATGGCTCATATCCTCCCAGCCCGTCCCTTCGAACAAGCATCCAGGAGTCAACCAAAGCTTCGGCAGACCCCAGATGCGATCAGTCTGTTCACCGTTTTGGACTGGCGGCCCGAGGTCGCCCGTTCTGCGATCGAGCATGTGTGCACGGCACTGGCCAGAGCCGGGACCCGGCAGTCCGCATTTGAGAGCCTGCGTCGTGACAAGCACGCCCGCGTCCTGCTGGATCTACCTGCTGTGTCGTGGACCGCGCTTTTGCGAGTTTTGTTGGGTAACCCGGCCCCTGCCTACGCCACCACGAGCACCGGGCGAGGCGTGTTGTTACGGCTACTGATCGGTGAGACGTTGCCGGTGCTACTGCGTGACGACGACCTGGTCCTTGCTGTCTGTCTGGCCGCACCCGAACGTCACCGTGGCGGGAGCCGAGGCCGATGAGTGCACCGTCGGGGTTCATCGAACTGGAACGCGC
>JAAZCT010000320.1 GCA_012513165.1 Actinomycetales bacterium | reverse complement strand
ATTCCAAGACTTCCGGTTGCTTCCGAACAAGACGGTTTTCGAAAACGTCGCTTTCGCGCTCGAAGTGATCGGGCGCGACAAGAAAGACATTCAGGAACTGGTTCCAGAAACCCTCGATATGGTCGGGCTCGACGGCAAGGGCCACCGCTATCCAGAGGAACTGTCTGGTGGCGAGCAGCAGCGGGTAGCTATCGCTCGTGCCTTCGTGAATCGGCCGATGTTGTTGATCGCCGATGAGCCGACCGGAAACCTTGACCCTGCCACGTCAGTCGGCATCATGAAACTTCTTGACCGGATTAACCGGACTGAAACGACTGTCCTCATGTCCACCCACGATTCTTCGGTCGTTGACCAAATGCGTAAGCGTGTCATCGAGTTGAGCGAAGGTCGTCTCGTGCGTGATGAAGCGCGCGGCATTTACGGCTATCAGAACTGAGAACCATGCGAGCGATCTTTAGTGAACTGCGTGCGAGCCTGACTCGCAATACCTCTATGACGATCTCCCTGATCGTCACGATGTCGGTGTCGTTGATGCTGGCTTCGCTTGGCATGTTGCTCAACGCGCAAGCGGACCGAACCGAGCAATACTTCGGGGATCGACTGCAACTACAGGTGAACTTGTGTACCAAGAACTCTCCTGCAGAGACGTGCATCGGGGGAGCGGCCAGCGAAGACCAGAAGACGGCAGTGCGGCAAGCCCTGACTCAGAACCCGGAAGTGAAGAGCTTTACGGTGCGTAGTCCGCAAGAGAACTACGAGCAAGCCAGTGAACTCTTGGGCCAGTCCGAAACAGGCCGCCAGCAGTTGGCGACGCTTGGCCCGGACTCGTTCCCCGAGTCATATTTCGTGACGCTGAACGATCCGCAAAAGTTCGATGGCGTGGTGAGTCAACTGTCGGGAATGGACGGCGTGGGCAATGTGAACTCGCTGCGAGATTTGTTGGGACCATTGTTTGAGATGCTCGACAAACTCAAGTGGGCGGCGATCGCTACCTCGGTGCTGCTGGTGTTCGCGGCAATCCTGCAGGTGTCCAATACGATCCGAATGACGGCGCACGCTCGGCGTCGTGAAATCGGCATCATGCGTCTTGTGGGTGCCTCGAGTTGGCATATCCAGATGCCGTTCGTGTTGGAAGGTCTGATCGCTGCGATCGCTTCGGCACTCATCGCCGCGATCGGCTTGACTGCGTTCATGTCCTTCGTGGTGTACGGCTATTTGCGAGACACCCTCGGTCGGATTACGACCTGGGTGCGATGGGAAGATGCCTTCGCTGTCATGGGTTGGACCACGCTGCTGGCTTTGCTCCTGGCGTTGATCCCGACCCTTGTCATGACACGCAAGTATCTCGACGTGTGATGGAAAAGCGCTTAAGGTGAACTAGAGTCATAAGTGAAACAGTCGATTCGTCCGCAAGGACCTTCCCCGGATCGTGAGTAGTACATGAGTTTTTTCCGTCGCCGCGCTGCGAAGCCCCTTGTGGCACTTTCGCTGAGTGTTGCCGTTTTAGCCGGACTCTCGACCCCGACATTTGCTGAAACCAAAGACGATATTCGCAAGAAGCAGAGCAAAGTCAACAAGGACCTTAAAGACGCCAAGAATGACGTTAAGAGTTCTGAAGCCAAGGCCGAAGCCGCCGCCAAGCTATTGAAGCAGTCTGAAAAGCGACTTGAGGGTGCCGTCGCGAATCTTCGGGCCACTCGTGGTCGTTTGCTTGTGGCTCAATCAGAAGATGCGCGAATTCGCAAAGAACTTGATGCATCCGAAGCGAAACTACTTGCGGGAGAGAAACGGCTCGCTAAGGCGGAAAAGAGCCTCGACACATCCACGTCAGAAGTGGAGCGTTTCACGGTCGAATCAGTTTTGCACGGTGACTCAGGTCTGCGGGCCTTCGGGGACTTGCTCAAGGGCGAAGACCCCATCACGTTCACGGACCGAATCTCGGCGCAAGTTTCTGTCTCGGACGCGCAACTTGCCCGGATGCAAGTGTTGGATGCTTCACGAGTCTTGCTCGAGGTGGAGCGGGCCGAACTGGAAGAACTACGCAATCTGGTTGCCCAGCAAAAAGCGAAGGCAGAAGAGCAGGTGGCTGCGATGGCGTCTTTGACCTCGCAGGCCGAAGCCCAACAGGTAGAAGTCGCGGAACTTGTCGACGAGAACTCCAAAGCACGCAAAGAAGCGGATGCGGCTCTCGCGGACGACCGCGCGGTTCAAGCTGCCTTTGAACGTGAGCGTCGGGCGCTCGAGACTCGACTGCAGAAAATCATCGACGAAGAACTTCGGAAAGCCGACAAAAACCCTACGAAGCCACCGGCGGTTAACAACGGCTCCACTTTTTCCCGGCCAGTGACGGGGCGCATCTCCTCGCAGTACGGCATGCGCAGGCACCCGATTCTTGGAACGTACAAGATTCACGACGGCACCGACTTTGCGGCACCCTGCGGGACTCCGATATGGGCTGCTGCGAGCGGCACCGTGGTGCAGCGGTACTACAACAGCGCGTACGGGAACCGCATCGTGGTTAACCACGGCGTGATGCGTGGGGTCAGCGCCATGACGACATACAACCACTTGTCCCGCTATAACGTCACGAATGGCCAAACGGTCACGCGTGGTCAAGTGATCGGATATGTGGGAACTACGGGCCTTTCAACGGGCTGCCATTTGCACTTCATGGTGCTTCAGAACGGCAAACACACCAATCCGATGAACTGGCTCTGACCTTGTTTCACCCGGCCTGAGAGAATACCTCTATGGTCAAGGAGACAGGTCGCAAGATGATCGCGCAGAACAAGAAAGCGCGACACGACTATCACATCGAAGACACCTATGAAGCGGGCTTGATGCTCATGGGCACCGAGGTGAAGTCGCTGCGCAT
>JAAZCT010000319.1 GCA_012513165.1 Actinomycetales bacterium | reverse complement strand
TCACGATTTCCACCGTGTTCAGCAATAGTTCTTGGCGGATATGCGGGTGTTCACTGCCATCTTCGGGAGCCACTGCATCCAACACCGTTTGCGCGACTTGCCGCAGGTCTCCGGAGTCTTGATCAACGAGCGCGAGTTCCCATTCAACGCCCAGCGAGGATCGAGCGGATCTAGCGAATTCGATCTTCACAGCGATTCCCTTCGTCGATGCTCGAACTTTACTCCGCGCCCTGATGCGAGAAGTGCGCCACTAGTGAAAGAGTAGGACACATGCCTGGAACAAATCTCACACGCGCCGAGGCCAGCGAGCGCGCGGCCATCATCAGCACCCACCGCTACGACGTGACCCTCGACCTCACGGTCGGCACTGAGCGGTTCGCTTCGACCACCCGCATCTGTTTTGACGCCGTGCCCGGATCTTCGACGTTCGTTGATCTGGTTGATGCCGAACTCGATTCGATCGTGCTCAATGATGTCGAGATCGACCTAGCGAGTTATCAAGACAGTCGGATTGCTTTGACCGGATTGGCCGAGAGCAACGAACTCATCGTGACCGGCACGTGCGCATACTCCAACTCCGGAGAGGGGTTGCACCGGTTCGTGGATCCGGTGGACGAGCGCGTGTACCTCTACACCCAGTTTGAAGTGCCTGACGCGCGGCGGGTTTTCGCGACCTTCGAGCAGCCCGACCTCAAGGCCTCGTTCACATTCCACGTGACCGCGCCCTCGCATTGGAAGGTCATCTCGAACTCGCCCAGCCCTGAACCGGTATTGATCGACGAGGCTCGCGCGATCTGGCACTTCGCGCCCACAAAGCCGATGAGCACCTATATCACCGCCATCGTTGCCGGCGAGTATCACGAGATTCGTGACAGCTATCAAGGCGACTACGACGGGATCCCGCTCGGCGTGTTCTGTCGGCAGTCACTGGTCGAGTTTCTCGACGCGGAAGACATTTTCGAGATCACCAAACAAGGTTTCGGGTTCTTCGAAAGCGCTTTCGAAATGGCCTACCCCTTCGGAAAATACGATCAACTGTTCGTGCCCGAATACAACATGGGTGCGATGGAAAACGCGGGTTGTGTCACGTTCCGCGACGAGATGATCTTCCGCAGTCGCCAGACGGTCTCTGCGTATGAGCAGCGCGCCAACACGATCCTGCACGAGAGGGCGCACATGTGGTTTGGCGATCTGGTGACGATGCGCTGGTGGGACGATCTGTGGCTCAACGAATCGTTCGCCGAGTTCGCGGCCCACCATTCTTCGGTCAAAGCCACGCGCTTCACCGAAGCGTGGACGGGCTTCACCAACAACCGCAAGAACTGGGCCTACCGTCAAGATCAACTACCCACCACCCACCCGATCGCGGCCGACAATTACGATCTGCACGCGGTCGCAGCGAACTTCGACGGCATCACCTACGCGAAGGGCGCCTCTGCTTTGCGCCAACTCGTGGCTTGGGTGGGTGAAGATGATTTCTTCGCCGGGCTGCGTTCCTACTTCACCAAGTACGCCTGGAAAAATACTGAGTTGACGGACCTGTTGACGGAACTCGAAGCCGCTTCTGGCCGCGAGTTGACCGACTGGGCGGCCGAATGGTTGCAGACCTCGGGCGTCAACACGTTGCGAGCCGAATACGAAGTCGACGCGGACGGGGTCTTCACCTCGTTTGCCATCGTGCAGACCGCCATTCCCGAGTACCCGACCTTACGTCGTCACCGCATTGGTGTTGGACTGTATTCCAACCTGGACGGTGCGCTCGTGTTGAGCGAACGCATTGAGACGGATATCGCCGGCGAGCGCACCGACATCACCGAACTCGTCGGCAAACATCGCGGCGATCTGGTGTTGTTGAACGATGGCGATCTGACCTACGCGAAGATCCGACTCGACGAGCATTCTCTGGCCACCTTGTTGGATGGTTCCGCGCGTTTGGAAGACTCGCTGGCGCGCGCCTTGTGCTGGGGTTCAGCTTGGGACATGACTCGCGATGCGGAACTTTCGCCATCGGTGTTTGTGGATCTGGTTGTGAATGCGGTCGGCACCGAAACCGATTTGACGGCTGTTTCGGCTCTGCTGCGCCAAGCGAATTCAGCCGGCATGTTGTTCGCGGCCGATTCGAAGCGTGACGAAGTGCGTGCACGTTTGGCAACCGGCGTCCGCGAGTTGCTGCTGAATGCCGAACCCGGATCCGATCACCAGCTCGCCTTCGCCAGAGCGCTCGCTGCCTCGGCGCAAGATCCCGCGCCGTTGCGCGAGGTGCTCAGCGGATCGGTCTCTGGGCTAGCGGTCGATGCCGATCTGCGTTGGACCATCATCGGCTCGCTTGCGGCTTTGGGCGCCGCGGACGCGGCTGAGATCGCGGCAGAGTTAAAGCTCGACGACACCAATCAAGGCCGCGAGAACGCAGCAGGTGCCCTCGCGACTCGGCCAACTCCTGAGGCCAAAGCTGATGCTTGGCGCCAAGTTGTTGAGGAGGCTTCCACCCCGAACGAGACTCGCCGCCAAGTGGCTGCGGGATTCCAGATCGATGGTCAAGCCGAGGTGCTCGCCCCTTACGTCGAGCGTTATCTGCAGATGGCTGAGACGGTCGTGGACCGGATGGGCGTGTGGATCGGGCAGATCGCGTTGATCCACTTGTTCCCGCTCGTGAACCCGCACGCCGACACTTTGGCTCGGGTGGACGAGTGGCTTGCCTCGACCGACGCGCCGCAGGCAGCGAAGCGTTACGTGCAAGAGGGACGCGACGATCTGGCTCGCGCACTTCGCGCCCGTGCCGCAGACCAAGCGAGGTAACAATCTTACGAATCTGGTTGAAATGGAAACCACTTTGGTCTCGTTTATTTCTCCCGTAACAGCTCGTGTGGATTGTTGACGGGGCGGCGGAACTCGCGACCGTCGTTGCACCGCAAGATGGCGTAGTTCTCGACGATTCTGAACTGGTGAATCTGTCACCTGACGGTGGCCTGATGCTTGAAGACAAAAACGGCATGAGTGTGGGCCTGAGCGTGCAAGGCGCTACCACGAAACCGGAGATTGTCGATGGGGCGGCTGTGGAAACGGGGGTTGACACGGATCTTGACGTCGTGTCACGTGCGACGAGCGATGGTGCTCAAATCTTGGCTGTTCTGGGCAGCAAGGACGCCTCGAACGAGATCGGATTCGACCTCGACCTGCCAGAAGGTGCGAAACTCGCGACTCAAACCGACGGATCGATCCTGATCAGTGCACCTACCGAAACCGAGGTCAGTCTTCCTGGCGAAGACGAACGAATCGAGGCCGCCACCCTAGCGATCTTGGGTACGAGCGCGGCACTCGATGACGAGATGGACGAGTTGACGGACGAACAGATCGAACAACTATCAGCGATTCCAGATGCTAAGACCAAGCCAATCATCGAGACCCTGCCCGTGGCCGAGATCGAAACACCGTGGGCTGTTGACGCGAACGGCGAGCCTGTCGAGACCCGCTTCGAACTCGACGGCAACACCCTCACCCAAGTCATCGAAACCAACAACAACACCGCATTCCCCGTCGTCGCCGACCCAAGCGCAAAGACAATCAAAGATATTGCTGTTTGCATTGTCCAATTGGGACTCCTGATTGCAGGACCCGCGAAAATCGTTAGCGTCGGAAAATGGCTAGTGAGTGCAGCGAAGAACAACAAGAACATGAAGAAGGCGAAAGAAGCCGTTGACAAAATGGGTGGGCTAAAGAAGACGATCACCAAAATTCGCGACTACGAGAAGAACAAGGGAAAAAATATGTCCAAGGAGGATAAAGCCAGAATCGACGGCTTTATCCGTTATGGAGGTAATATGATCGCCGAACTTCTCGGAATCGACACCTGCGCCACTCTGATCAAGAACGTACTCTGAGGAGAAATCTCGTGCTCTATATTTCGGCAGCGCTATCTGCGTTCGCGATCGGCGTTCACTTTCAACTTGAGATGCGATGGGTCGACAACCCGGTCAGCTTTCGCTCAAAGTAGCCATCCGACTCGTTTCTATGGTCATCGCGTATGTGACTCTGGTTTGGGCAAGTTCCCTCTTTGGCGACGGTCCCAATCGGGTTCAAATTTCTACTGCCATGGGTGTCTTGTGGGCGCCGCAGTTACTTGTGATGCTCATTTTCATCGGAATACCCAAGAAACCGATAGACTAGGCAGCTCGGACAGTCGGTCTGAGATTTTACGCGTCCGAGATGTTCCTAGATCGGCTCTAAGGAAACGTCCAAACGGACGAAAGCCCCACGGCCGATTGGCCCTGTTCGGCTTTTAGTGTGGGTTCACGGCGCGCCTATGGCGCATCGAAGCGCCCCCCCGGTCCGATCGGACCGGGGGGCGCTTTCACGTCTGCGCCTCCGAGCCGATGGCTCCAGCCTGCACGCGATGGGCGGAGCTCGGG
>JAAZCT010000318.1 GCA_012513165.1 Actinomycetales bacterium | reverse complement strand
TGCTGGCGCCACGGTTGATGTGCTCACTCAAGAGCGGCAATGCGCGGACGCCCCACACCACGATCAGCATCGAGACCACGGCTACCAGCAGAATGCCGAACTGGTTGATGAAGCGATCCAGGATGTCCAGCACGTAGAGGCCGCTCGTGCTGGAGAAGAACAGCACGCTGATGCCTGCGCACGGAATGCTCACCACTGATGCTGCCACGCCTCGGGTCAAATCGAACTTGTCGCGAACGGCCGAGATGACGACCTCGAGCACCGACACGAGAGACGTCAAACCCGCCAACACGAGCGAGCCGAAGAACAACACGCCTAAGAACGCGCCCCAAGGTGCGGCGCTGATGATGGCAGGGAACCCGATGAAGGCGAGACCTACCCCAGAACTCACGACTTCGTTGACTTCGACGCCGCTTGCTTGAGCCATGAACCCGAGCGCCGCGAACACGCCGATTCCGGCGAGGAGTTCAAAGCTGGAGTTCGATAACGCCACGACGGTGCCCGAGCCAGTCATGTCGGTGTCTTTCGCAACGTACGAGGAATACGTGATCATGATGCCGAACCCGATAGACAACGAGAAGAAGATATGGCCGAACGCCGCCGCCCACACTCCGACGTGCGTGAGCGCTTGCCAGTCGGGTGTGAAGAACGCTTCGAGGCCGACCGTCGCGCCGGGAAGTGTCACCGCGCGGATCACGAGAGCTACAAAAGCGACAACGAGTACCGGGATGCCGACAACTGCTGTCAGCCCGATGCCTTTCTCCACGCCCGCGATCATGATGATGATGACGGCGATCCAGACGATCAGCAGCGGGATCAGCACGCTGGAGACGAGCGTCAAATCTACTCCGACGTCGCCGGCTTGAAGGTACTCGTCCATGAAGAAGCCGGCCGGATCGTCGCCCCATTCTTTTGTGAACGAGAACAGCGTGTAACTCAGAGCCCATGCGATGACAGCCGCGTAATAGACGGCGATCACAAAACAAATCAAGACTTGCCACCAGCCGAGGCCTTCGGCCCGTCGACTTAACCGGGCGAATGAGAGCGGTGCGGATCCGCGAAATCGGTGACCGATCGCGTAGTCGAAAAACAAGAACGGAATGCCTGCGACGAAGATCGCCACCAAATAGGGAATCAGGAAAGCACCGCCGCCATTTTCGTACGCGATATAAGGGAATCGCCAAATGTTGCCGAGTCCTACCGCCGAGCCGATCGCGGCCAAAATGAATACCTTGCGCGACGAGAATGCTCCGCGCTTCTGCCGTGCTTGAGAGTCTGCCGTCATCGTATTCCTTAGCGAGAGGAGTCGTTATGACGATCTTGGCAGGTGCAGGTCGAGTGCGCACGCCCACCTTGTGCGGATCAGAGCGTGAGGTTCGTTCGACGCCGCCACGCAATAGGCATCGCAGCAACGATTGCTAGGGCGATAAACCCGCTGAGGAGTTTGTCGACGGCTGAGTGAACGATGTTCGATAGGCCAATTGCAGTGAGTAGTCCTGCGCCAAGACTTTGGAGTGTGAGCGTCAGGTCGTTGTACGTACGTGCGATGTCACTTTGAAATGCGAGCACAATCACCGGCACCGCAACGAGTGAACAGGCCAGTGCTACGAGCAAGTTGAGAGAAAAGAAGCGAGGGAGCGTGCTCCCCATGTTGAAGCGGTGTATTCCATAACCCCACACGAGTGCACCGGCTACGTTGACGACGAGGAAAGCCAGCAACGCCGGACCGTTGATGAAGGCCAAAACTAGGTTCGTTGCTGCGCCCACAGCAACACCACGCCAGGTGCCCAGCACGAAGACGGCAACCGCGGGCCCGACCATGTCGAGGAAGATCGGAAGCTGGAGTGTGTGAGTGAGCCAGCCGCCTGCCACGTTGAGTGCAATGCATGCGGCGGCGATCAGTAGTTGCGTGTGCCACGACATTTCTGCGTCAGCCTGATCGGAGGATAGCGGTTGTGGCTTCTGCTGCTCGTGACAAGCCGAGATCCACATTTCAACGTCGCTCGCATCTGTACCAAGGGTGCTCGCGATCTCGCGGACAAGGTCAAGATTGATCCGGGGTCGCCCAAGCGTGAAAAGGTCGTACACCGTTGATCGCGCCACGCGTGCTTCATGTTCATTGAGGCCCTGATCGCGGCGAGCTGCGGCCACGCGTTCAGCTATCTCAGCGTAAGACGGATTTCCGACTTGGGCGCGTTGCGTTTGCAAGGCCTCGCGAAGTGAGTCCCAACGGCTTCCTGGTTTGAATGTTTCTGGCTCAGACACGTGCCCCCCTTTTTCCTTACTGTTCCCGAGTAACGATCAGTGTAGGGCTATTGAGGTCCCTCAGTAGGGCGATTGATTGGGGCTGGGACGTGTCCGAAGTTTGTCCGAACTTGGTGTAAGCAGCGAGAAATCGCGAGTCGAGTCCGGGTCAGGTGCCAACATACTTCACGAAGGCCTTGGCATATCGGTGAAATGTGCTCTCAGTAGCGCAGGGAAATCGAAAGGGTGAGGCCGGAATTCTCCGCAACCACTCAAGGCATGCATGACTCTAGTCACTCGTGAAGCATTCGACACTTTGGCAAGCGAAACTCTGACTGAGACAGTCCCCTGGCTCAGAAATCAGACGTTTGCCCAGATCGGAAGTTGGACGACATGGGCTGAACAGACGACAGGTGACACCTCATGGTCACGCGATACTAGCGCGATGACCTGGGGAGATCTCGGGGGTCGTCTGCACAACCGCGTCGTCTTCGTGACGCTGAACAAGGGCTCGGGCACTGTTCAGGATCCAGCCGCAGACTGGGCGAGTTTTCATTCCGGTACCCACGACTACCTACTCGCCGAGGCCATCGGCCAACCCGGCATTCAAGAAGTCTTTGGCGGGGCTTACATCACTGACTTCTTTAAGGGACTTCCACCGTCCACCACGGGTTCTCTGAACCTCCTCCTCGATAGTTTGAGCGCGATCGCTCAGGCTCGGACCGTGCAGGCGATGGAGGCGCTACTCGAGCGCGAACTTCACATTCTTGGGTGCGAACGTCCACTCTTGATCGGTGTTGGCCGAGACGCGGAGCGTTGGCTCCGAAAGCGGATGAACAGCTTTCGAGTTGTTGGGATCAGCCACTACGAAGACGTCGAGTGCCCAGATGCCTACGCACGGGAACTGAAACGGGCGGCCATGTTCGTGTCATCGCGAACGGTGCGCGCCTAGTCGCCCCGTAGCCTCGCCATAGTTCCTCACAGGTCCCTTGGCAGGGGGCAATGGCAGACTTTGGGGTCAGCCTGGTTCATCCCTACGGGCTATTTTTGGAGCGCAAACCCCATGAGCAACAAGTTTTCCGGCAAACAGGCTCGTGTGAATCCGATTCGGGGCTTAGCATTGGGGGGATCCGTGCCACACAAGGTGGAACGGATAGATCGTTGTCGCAACGCTCGGAGGAGTAATCGTGAAGCCTTTCTACCGCTTGATCATGCGCGGAAACTCATGTGTCGGTGTCGCCGTTGGCGTTAACGGGGAAATCACCCTAGTCACCGAACTCTCGGGTCGTGCTGATGCCATTGAATCCTTCATGGCCGAAATCCCGAAGGCGTCTGAGAACGCTGACGAGTGGTTCTATGCCCTCAACGATCTACTCCCCATGACGTACAAGATTGGCAACGTCAAGAAGTTTGACGGTGCCGATCCGAATGGCAACGACTCGAACGAGGCCGCCCAGAATCTTGCTAGCGAGAAGATCGTGATTGATTCACGCTCGAGCCGACTCACCACAACTCGTACGGTTGTCACCGCCGCGATCGGTGAAACTGAGGCACCCGTCGCTGAAGAAAGCAACACAGGCAAGCTTCGTGGTCGTGAGGAAGAAGACGCTGAACTCGCCGCTGCGGCCGCAGCTGCCGCCGTCGAGGTCGAAGAGCCCGCGGTCGACGTTGCTGAAGAAGTAGTCGAAGCGATTGTTGAAGAACCAGCAGCGCCACAAGAGCCATCTCCAGAGATCGTTGTTGTTGAAGCCAACAGTGGTCGCGAGCCATTCTCGATCGCTGATGACGGTGCCGGACTGCATGAACAGTGGTACCTATTGCTTGAAGACTGGAACGGCCTCGCGGCGATCTTTGCTGGAGACCGTGCACGCTACTCAGTACTCGCCCGGTCCGCCACGCAGATCATGTCCGAGCAGATTTCTGAAGCTGTTCCGAGTCAAGCTGCGAACCTTGAGCACTGGGTCACCATGCTCATCCGCGAACTGCCTGCAGGCGTCTGGCTGCGTTCCTTCGCGAGTGTCCGCAGCGTTTCCGAAGCGACTCATGAGGAACCCGTAGACGTCCTTCGTGCGGCCATCTCCTTCTACGGAACGCCGTCGGCTGTGCGCGAATATGAAGTGTTCGGCAACGGAGACATTGACGGATCGTTGGTTGTTGACACCACCTCGGGCCAGTTCGCTTTGGCCGAGGCGGAAGTCCAGGCAGAGCCGGCTGAAGAAACGGCTGACGTCTAGCCCGAGGCAAACGGTTCGACGTAGGGTTGCACCTATGTCGAACGAGATCTTGTGGGAGCCTGCACTCACGGGTGATACCCGGCTCGAACTGTTCGTGCGCGCCCTCGAGACCGAGCGCGGCTTGACGTTCGACTCCTATGAGGACTTGTGGGCATGGTCGGTCGCTGATCTGGATGCGTTCTGGACGGCTGTTGTTGAGTTTTTCGATATTCCCGTCGTAGGCGATATCGCAAACGCGGTGCGGCCGGCTCTCGCCGATCGCTCGATGCCAGGGGCGCAATGGTTCCCCAACATGCAGCTCAACTACGCCGAAGCAATGCTGCAGATGCCGGGCCGGGCCGACGACGACGTGGTGGTCATCTCGCGTTCGCAGTCGCGGCCCGACATGACGTTAACCGCGAGTGAACTGCGCGACCAGGTAGCGCGGGCTCGCGTCGGGTTGCTGGCCGCTGGTGTGAGCGCGGGCGACCGGGTCGTCGCCTATAGTCCCAACATCCCCGAGACCTTGATCGTCTTTCTGGCGGCTGCAAGTCTCGGAGCCGTGTTCTCCTCGTGCGCCCCTGAGTTCGGCACTCAGAGCGTGATTGACCGCTGGCGCCAGATCGAACCGAGCGTGTTGCTCACAGTCGATGGCTACCAGTACGGCAGCAAAGGGATCGACCGACGTGAACAGGTTGAGACGATTCGTGCTGCGCTGCCCAGCCTGCGCACCACGGTGTGGCTGCCGTACCTCGACGAGCATGCCGCGGCCCCAGCCGGCGCAGTCACCTGGACACAGTTCATGGCCACAGCGAGCACGCCCGAGGTTGCCCCCCTTGAGTTCGAGGCGTGTGCTTTTGACGCGCCCCTCTACGTCTTGTTCTCTTCGGGGACGACGGGCCTGCCCAAAGCGATCGTGCACGGGCATGGCGGGATCACGCTCGAACACCTCAAGTCTCTGGGCCTACAGATGGACCTCGGCCCAACCGATCGGTTCTTCTGGTTTTCCACCACGGGCTGGATGATGTGGAACTTGTTGATCTCTGGTCTCGGCGTCGGCTCAACGATCGTGATGTTCGATGGGGATCCGGGTGCGCCTGATTTGGGCGCGCTGTGGCGACTCGCTGGCGAGCTTGAAGTCACCTCGTTCGGAACGAGCGCGCCGTTCCTGCTGGAGTGCCGCAAGCGCGGACTGCATCCGGCAGCCGAAGCAGACCTCAGCCGAATGCGGGCGCTCGGCTCCACGGGCGCACCGCTGCCTGCTGAAGGTTTCGACTGGGTTTATGACGAGTTCGACCCGCATGTGCAGTTGGGCTCGGTTTCGGGCGGTACAGACGTATGTGCGGCCTTCGTGGGCGCGGCACCCACCGTGCCGGTGTATCGCGGCGAGATCTCGTGCCGAGCGCTTGGGGCTGACGTCGACGCGATCGATGCCGCCGGCAATCCGGTGCGCAACGAGTTGGGCGAGTTGGTGATTAAGTCACCGATGCCGTCGATGCCGGTCGGGTTCTGGGGTGACAACGATGGCTCGAAGTATCGAGCCGCCTACTTCGACACCTATCCGGGAATCTGGTTGCACGGCGACTGGATCGAGATCAGCGACTACGGAAGCTGCACGATCACGGGCCGCAGCGACGCCACCCTGAACCGCGGCGGCGTGCGACTAGGCACGTCGGAGTTCTACACCGTTGTCGAAGCCTTGCCCACCGTCCTCGACAGCATCGTGGTGCACCTCGAAGACCAAGAAGGCGGGGCCGGCAAGCTAATGCTGTTCGTCACGCTGGCTGAGGGTGAGGTTCTGGACGAGCAACTCAAACGAGAGATCGGCATGGCGCTGCGCAGCCAACTTTCGCCACGGCACGTGCCAGACGAGATTCACCAAGTGCGCGCCATGCCGCGCACGCTTTCGGGGAAGAAACTCGAGGTGCCGGTCAAGAAGATCCTGCATGGCAGCCCGATCGAAGACGCCGCGACGCGCGGGGCGCTACAAAACCCCGAGTCGCTCGACGACTTCGTGCAATACCGCGAGTGACCGAACTGCTCGCTACTTAACGAGCAGTTCGGCGATCTGGATCGTGTTGAGTGCGGCGCCCTTGCGCAGGTTGTCGTTCGAAACGAACAACACCAAGCCGCGGTTGCCGTCGACCGATCCGTCTTGGCGGATGCGCCCCACGTAACTGGGATCCGCGCCGGCAGCCTGCAAAGGGGTCGGCACTTCAAGCAGTTCCACACCGGGCGCGGCAGCCAATAGTTCGCGGGCGCGTTCGGGGGTGATGTCGCGAGCGAACTCGGCGTTGATCGACAGCGAGTGACCCGAGAACACGGGAACTCTCACGCACGTGCCGGCCACGCGCAACTCGGGCAGCCCGAGAATCTTGCGGCTCTCGTTGCGCAACTTTTGTTCTTCGTCGGTCTCGTTGCTGCCGTCGTCCACCACGGAGCCAGCCATCGGCAACACGTTGAACGCGATCGGGGCGGTGTAGACGTGTGGTTCGGGGTAGGTCACGGCCGAACCGTCGAGCGCCAACTTTTCGGCGTCCGCGATCACGGCGTTCGCTTGCACGAACAGTTCCTGCACGCCAGCGACGCCCGAACCAGATACGGCCTGGTAGGTGGAGACCACAAGGCGTTCCAGCCCGGCCTCATCGTGCAACGGCTTCAGCACGGGCATCGCTGCCATGGTGGTGCAGTTGGGGTTGGCGATGATGCCACGCTTCAGATCGTGCACGGCTTCCGGGTTCACCTCAGACACCACGAGTGGGATCTCAGGATCCTTGCGCCAAGCCGACGAGTTATCGATCACGGTGACACCAGCAGCAGCAAAGCGAGGCGCTTGCACACGGCTCAAGGTGGCGCCAGCGCTAAACACGGCAATGTCGAGGCCGCTGGGGTCAGCAGTTTCGACGTCCTCAACCGTGATTTCGCCGCCGCGGAACGGCAGCTTACGTCCGGCCGAACGGCTCGACGCGAAGAAACGGACTTTAGTGGCGGGGAAGTTGCGTTGCTCGAGTAGTTCACGAACAACCGAGCCGACCTGGCCGGTGGCTCCTACGATTCCGATGCTGGTCATCGTCCGGTTCCTCCATATACAACGGCTTCGACTTCGTCGGAGCCAAGATCAAATGCGTCGTGCGCGGCGTTGACAGCTGCGTCGACTTGGTTTTCAGCGACTACCACTGAAATGCGGATTTCCGAGGTGGAAATCATGTCGATGTTGATACCGACGGCTGCGAGCGCTTCGAAGAACTTCGCCGTGATGCCCGGCGCGGAACGCATACCAGCACCCACGATGGAGACCTTCCCGACGGCGTCGTTGTAGAGCAACTGTTCAAAGCCAACGGAGTCTTTGAGGCGAGCCAGTGCCGTCATGGCGGTCTGGCCATCGCTGCCGGGCAGGGTGAATGAAATATCGGTGACGCCGGTGGCGGCGGCGGACACGTTCTGCACGATCATGTCGATGTTGATCAGCGCATCGCCAAGCGCGCGTAGGATCGCAGCCGCGTTACCGACCTTGTCTGGCACACCCACGATGGTGATTTTTGCTTCGCTCCGGTCATGAGCAACTCCGCTGATGATGGCTTGTTCCATGGCCTGACCTTCTTCGAAATAGCTGTTGACGTCTTCGGCGGCGACCACCCAGGTGCCGTGTTTTTCTGAGAATGATGAACGAACGTGAATCGGCATGTTGTTGCGGCGCGCGTATTCGACGCAACGCAAGTG
>JAAZCT010000317.1 GCA_012513165.1 Actinomycetales bacterium | reverse complement strand
CCTCGTACACGCGCGGCCGCAAGGGCTATTCGCTGTACAGCTCGGCGAAGGCTGCCACCGTCAACTTGACTCAGGCGCTCGCCGACGAATGGGCCGGCAAAGTTCGCGTCAACTGCGTCAACCCAGAACGCACTGGCACACCGATGCGCACCAAAGCATTCGGCGACGAGCCAGAAGGAACGCTGCTCAGTTCGATGGAAGTTGCGCGCCGTTCACTCGACGTGTGGGTGGCAGAAATGACCGGCCACGGGATCGACATCCGCCGAGGCGACGGACCCGCTGCAATCGGCGGAGGCCACTGACCTTCCGCAGTCATGCGCCCGCCGGCAAAACTATGGGCCGGTAGCACCTTGGGCTTGTTGTGCGGCCCATTGCGCGTCGCGTTGTTCGATGAGGCTCGTGCACGCCTGAATGAACCTTGCCGTGGCCACGCCCGGAGTTGTATCTCCGAGGTAATGCTCGATCATGGTTCGGCGTGCGTCGGCGGTGGGATCCGTCTCAAGATGTAGTCGCACTGCGGCCGCCACGTCGGCGTCGGCGCTCAACAGCGGCAAAGCCTGCATCAGGGGTGACGGCGGTTTCGGGGCCGTGGACTCTGTGACCATCACGGGTTTGCCCGTTGGTAGCCAGTTGAGCGTTACCGCCGACACATCAGTAATCAGCAGGTCAGCGTCAGCGAACGACTGCTCTAGGGTCACGTCGGTGTCGACGCGGTCCGCGATCTCACGGAGCGCCGCATCCGCCTGACCGTACTCAGCATCAGCTACGCCGCTCAGCGGGTGCGGCCGATAGATCACTCGATACGCGTCTTTCAACGTTGTTACGACTTCGTGGCCGTGCGTGATCGCCGATCCGTAGGAAACCGAGGGTTGTGAACCTTCCCACGTCGGCGCGTACAGGATCGTTGGACGTGCCGGGTCTGGGTGTCCGGTCACGGGCGGAGCATCGAGTTGTGGCTGGCCGATCAACACGGACCGTGCGACCGCGTCGTAGGCCATCACACTCGACGACGTGCGATCGATTGCGGCCTGCCCAGCCAAGAAGCAATAGTCGTACGCCTTCACCTGATTCGACACCGAAACGCCCTTGTCGCTGTCGCCGTGCCCGAGATAGACGTGGATGAGCGAGGTGAACCGCAGGCTCTCGAAGTTGATCGGATCGGGATTCACGTACAGCGCCAATTTCACATCACTCACAGAGAGGATCTGGTCGAGCTGGCCGTAGGTGGACAGCGTGATGCAGTCGAGCCCAGATTCTGCTCGCACCTGCCCGGCAACGCGCGAATCACGGAACACGAGGGAAACAGGGTGCATCTCGTTGAGGTTCGAGAGCGCCGGCAGCCACGGCCGCAACTGATACAAGGCATCCACGCTGGAGCCAAAAAACACCATCACCGATGCGGGGAGCCGTTGGCCGAGCCGATCCAGGTCGGTGCGCTTGTCCGCCAAGCCTGCCGGCCAGACACGCGAGGAACGCAAGCGGCCAATGAGCCACAACTGGAACCGGCGGCGCCAACTGGCCCGCGCGCCACTCATCGCTCGGCCTTCATCTCAGAGTCCCGGTCGCAGATCGTTGTCTACCATCGACATCGCCGAAGCGATCGCCATATGCATATCGAGGTACTGATACGTGCCGAGTCGCCCACCGAAGTGCACGTTCGGCTCGTTCGCGGCAAGTTCGCGATAGGCCTTGAGCTTTTCGCGGTCGGCCGACGTGTTGACCGGGTAATACGGCTCGTCGCTGCTGCCCACTTCGGAGAAACGACTGAACTCGCGCATGATGACGGTCTTGTCGGTGGGATAGTTCCGTTCGGGGTGAAAGTGCCGGAACTCATGGATGCGCGTGTACTCAACCGCTTCGTCTGCATAGTTCATGACGGGCGTGCCTTGGTAGTCGCCAA
This sequence comes from Actinomycetales bacterium, assembly GCA_012513165.1. Taxonomy (GTDB): domain Bacteria; phylum Actinomycetota; class Actinomycetes; order Propionibacteriales; family Nocardioidaceae; genus Aeromicrobium. The sequence continues at coordinate 928 of JAAZCT010000317.1, read as the reverse complement.
GCGGCAGCACTTCCGTCTCGAAATCGAGGGTGCGCCAACCGAGCGCGTCGTGCGAAAAATCGAAGTACCGATCCACCGGGCCGGTGTACACGACGGGCATCTGGCCTACGACTGCTTGCTTGTTCCACGGCTGTGACTCGTCGAAGAAATCGGTTTCGAGAACCACCTCGATGTTCGGATGATCCGCCATTCGCTCGAGCCAGGCCGTATACCCGTCGGCGGGCAGGCCTTCGTAGGTGTCATTGAAATAACGGTTGTCGTAGGTGTAACGCACGGGCAACCGGCTGATGATGTCTGCACCAAGTTCGCGCGGATCGGTCTGCCACTGTTTGGCCGTGTATCCGCGGATGAACGCGTCATACAGCGGGCGCCCGATCAGCGAAATCGCCTTTTCTTCGAGGTTCGTCGGAGCGGAGCTTAGTTCCGCGGCCTGCTTTGTCACCCACGCGAGGGCCTCGGCTGGCCCCATCGCGGCTCGGTTGAACTGGTTAATCGTGCCGAGGTTGATCGGCATCGGGAACACTTCGCCACCGTGGTTTGTGTACACGCGATGCTGGTAGCCCGTGAACGAGGTGAAGCGGTTGACGTATTCCCAAATACGCTCGTTCGAAGTGTGGAACAGGTGCGCACCATAACGGTGGATTTCGATACCGGTTTCAGGCTCAATTTCGCTATAGGCGTTACCGCCGATGTGATTCCGGCGGTCGATCACGGGGACCCTCATGCCGGGATCGTTCGCTAGATGTTCGGCAACGGTCAGGCCGAAAAAGCCGGACCCAACGACAAGTACGTCAGTCATAGTCAGCGGTCGCCTTCTGAAGTCGGAGTGGCATCGAGCGCAGGCATGGGTTGCCAACCAGTGTCGGCCCAAATCTTGCGGCCGTCTTTCCAGCCGCGCACCAGAGCATCGAATCCCTTGAAGCTGCGT
>JAAZCT010000316.1 GCA_012513165.1 Actinomycetales bacterium | reverse complement strand
GTTCACGGTAGTGATCTTGTTTGCGCTGCAAGGTGACGCGATCGGGAGTCAGCCGCTCGACGTGGCCCGGATCGCGATCCCACTGCTCGCCTATTTCGCGATCATGTGGGTCGGTTCGATGGTAATCGCACACCGCATCGGTTTGAGTTACGAGCGATCTGCGAGCGTCGCGTTCACGGCTGCGGGCAACAACTTCGAACTCGCTATTGCCGTCGCGATCGCCGTGTTTGGCGTGACCAGCGGGCAAGCGTTGGCGGGCGTGGTGGGCCCGTTGATCGAAGTGCCGGTGCTGGTGGGGCTCGTCTATGTGAGCTTGTGGTCGCGGCGCTTTTTCACTAATAACCCGGCAGAAACCTCGACTGAAGGAAACTCATGAATCAACCTTTCGCTGTCAAGAATGACGTGCCTCATGTGGTGTTCGCGTGCCGCGCTAATGGCGGGCGTTCGGTGGCCTCGCGGCTCTTGGCCGAGCACTACGCGCAAGGCCGAGTGGTAGCGCTGTCGGCCGGCACGGAACCTGGCGAACACATCCACCCAGAAGTGGCACGCGTGTTGGAGTCTTTCGGCCTCGATACGTCGGCCGAACGCCCGACACTACTTACCAGCGAGATGATCGCGGCGGCTGATGTGGCGATCACTCAAGGGTGCGGCGAGAGTTGTCCGTTCGTGCCGGGTGTGCAGTATCGCGACTGGCCACTAGACGATCCGAAGGGTCAAGACGATGCGACCGTGCGGCGCATCATCGCCGACATCGATACGCGGGTGCGTGACCTGCTGCGCGAACTCGTGCCCGACATTGAGTTGCCCGCTTCGGTGGTGGCTGCTAGCGAGTCGCATACTCGGACCGAGTCCGATACATCGATGCCGAGCAACCGTGAACACATTCACCCTTCGGCACATCGTGTCAAGAAGTTCCGAAAAACTTAACACGTTCCCTGAACACGTTAGGTTTCCTGACATATCTGCGTAACCTCTTGCCCGCGAAACGCGCAATCACCACCGCAACGGCACTGCGTTTGTCGAAAGCGCTCGGCGGCGACGACAGGTTCTGGGTCAACGCCCAGACGGACTTCAATCTTGAAATCGAGTTAGACCTTCATCAAGCCGAGTTAGACAAAGTGATTTCGCTGGGGCCGGCAAACGAAAGCGAGTCGACTTAAGCCCGGGCACCTACACCGCATGCATTGTTCGAGGCCGGGACGTATCACTCAGTTTCCAAACGATATCCAAACAGGTATCATTGATGACATGACTGGATCCCTCATCGAACGGGCGCGCTGTGGCAGTGGCTTGTCTCAGCGTGAACTGGCGCGTCTAGCGGGCACCTCACAGTCCACATTGTCGATGTATGAACACGGAGCCAAGTCCCCTACCTTGGCGGTGGCTGAACGTATCCTCAACGCCACCGGCCACGAGTTACATCTAGTCCCCCGTGTTGTTTTCACCACGTTTACGGGGCCTCGAGGCGAGCCCTTTGCCGTCCCAGATGGCCTATGGCGCTTGGAGCCCAAAGACGCGACTGCGTCGGTAGTATTACCCCAACACTTGCATTGGTCTGGGCCGTCGCGTGTCTATCATTTACGTGATCGCCGTGACCGAGCACGGGTCTATGAGATCGTCCTGCGCGAAGGCGAACCCACCGATCTTCTCACCTATGTCGATGGCGCATTCCTGATCGACCTGTGGGAAGACCTCGTAATCCCTGCTGACATCCGCAGTGCGTGGGGACCACTCATCCATACACACGGAGCCAATCAATGACCACCGCAGGACTAAACAGTTTCCAAATCGCCATCGCAAACTTATTTTTCTCACTGCCCGAATCTCAGGGGTTTTTGCTCGCGGGCGGTGGCGCACTCATCGCGCAGGGAATTGTGCCGCGCGTGACAGAAGACTTGGACTTGTTTACTTCGCGCGGACGTGGCGATATCCAGGTCGCAAGCGAAGCACTCGTCGCTGCTACCTCGACGCGAGGTTGGCACGCAAAGGTCAAACGAACTGGGAAAGAATTTCGACGCTTAGAAATCACGGGACCCGATGTGGTGATTGTTGATCTTGCTGTCGATAGCCCAGCGGCCTGCACGCCCGTGGTGTCCATCGCCGGCCCGAGTTTTGCACCCGAAGAGTTGGTCATCCGGAAAACGCTTGCGCTGTTCAGCCGTGCCGAGCCGCGAGACTTCGTCGATGTCTTCGTCTTGCACCAACAGTTTGATCACATGGAAACTCTTGAAAAGGTCGCAGCAGCAGACACCGGTTTTACCTTAGAAGTTTTCGCTCAGATG
>JAAZCT010000315.1 GCA_012513165.1 Actinomycetales bacterium | reverse complement strand
TCACGAGCACACTTCGATCTTTCAATATACCTTTAAGCAGATCGTCCGCGGTCAACGACGCGAAACCTGCATCGAAGCCCACGAGTTGAGGACTGATCTCGGGCGTTCCACCCGCCTTGGCATCGTCTTCATCAGCCTGTTGCAAAACGCCTGCACCTAAGAGCACGCCTGCGGCAAGTGCAAATAGAACAGCAGCAAGCGAAACGATGTGATATCGAAAGTTGATCACGAGTTCATTCCTCGAATCGAAGTGAATATTGAACTGAATGGAGCTGAGATCACATCAAGAAGTTCTTGACCTGACACCGCGAAGTTTAGAGCGATGGCCACGGCTAGGCACCCCGCCGCAAGTAGAACCAGCGGGGCCCAAATGCCGATACGCTTACGCGCAAAATAGGAAACAGCCGCAGCGTCGATGATTCGTGAGGACGATCGGAGCCGCGTTACTAAACTCCCTGCAACGTCTACGGGATCTCGCGCGGTGAGTTCTTCGATGCCACTGCTGGTGCCTACCAAAACGATGAGAGCCGCTTCATGGTGATCAACTAGCAGCACCGCGAGATCTTGTGCCGCGCCTGGCGCAGTAAACAGAACGGGCTGCTTTCCATGCTTTTCGAAACGTTCCGGTTGATCCCAGCGACCGTCCGATGAGACCAAGACGATCTCGTCGGCTTTGTTTATCGCTTTCGATTCCAATTCCGCAGCGTGACCAACGAGTAAGTCAATTCCGTAACCGACCCTCAGTAGTTCATCTGCCCCTTCGCCAACACCGACCAACACTGGATCGTGATCAATCACAAAGCGGCGGAGTGAACGTAACTCGGCATGAGTATTTTCACCAGGCACGACCACTAAAACTGGGCGTCCTTTGATCGAGTGCGTCACCCGCGGGATTCGTTCGCCATCGATCAACATGGCCCGTTCGCGGCGAACTAGGTCTGTCGCATTTGTGACAACTGCATCAAGCCGATTGGAGAGCCCCGAGGATGCTTCGTCGAGTCGCTCGACAATCCGTTCGGCGGTCAAGAGCACGCCAGTTGCCAACACCGCGTCTTCGCGGAAAACCTCATTGCCGTCGATTCGAGCCAAATCGCCGTTGCGAAGTGACGACCACAGGCCCTCTCCGACTTCATCCAGAACAACTATCTGATTCTCAACCAGATGAGCTGCGCCCTTCACTGGTTCGCGACCTGTCACAGAGGAATGCGAATTCACCACAGCCGAGATCTGCAGGGTTACCAAAGTTTGTGCGGACTCAAAATCGAGATCTTCTTGTTCAATCAGAACAATGTCTCCAGCGCGTACACCGGACAGATCGCCGATCGACGTCACCAAACGAACCGGAGCGATGAGTCCACGGGCATCCGAAACCGGCGCTTGACGCTTCTTAAAAAATGCCATGATGTTACCCATGGTCACACGATTTCTTGCCGATTATGCGGAGGCGTGCCGGAGTAACGAATGTGTCGCGAGTGGCACGGTTTCAGCGCAAACGTGATGTTTCGAGGAGTTCGCGGGCGTGAGCCAACGCGGTCTCGGAATCTTCCAGACCCGAGAGCATTCTCGCGAGTTCTTCGACTCGCTTACCTTCACATACTGCATACACACTGCTGTGCGTTACGTCGCCGTTGTCATTTTTGCTAACCACAAAATGCTGATCGGCAAATGCTGCCACCTGCGGCAGGTGCGTCACCACGATGATTTGGGCGTTATTTGCCAAACGAGCGAGTTTACGTCCAACCTCGATTGCTGTTCGGCCCCCGATGCCCGCGTCCACCTCATCGAAAACCAGCGTCGGAACCGGGTTCTTGTCTATAAGCACTACCTCGATCGCAAGCATCAGCCGTGACAACTCGCCACCGCTGGCACCTTGACCGAGCGATTGCACCTCGGCACCGCTGTTAGCCGCAAACATGAACTCGATTCGGTCTGCTCCATGTTGACCCATGACAGCAGGAGTGACGTCTATCTGAACGCGAGCATTTTCCAAAGCAAGGTCTGCAAGTTCAACCTCAACTGCTTGCGCTAAACGCTGTGCTGCTTCTGTGCGCAAGCGAGTGAGTTCGGTTGCCAACGCTTGAACGAGGGCATCTTGCGCGACAATATCTGCTTCGAGTGCGGCAATCCCACTTTCGTCGATGTCCAAGGATTCGATTTGGCTCACTGCTTGTTCGGCCCAATCGAGCACGTTGTCCAAGCTTGGCCCGTACTTACGTTGCAGCGTGCCCAGTTCAGCCCGTCGTTCCTGAACGTGACTCAAACTCTGCGGGTCAACCTCGACATCAGAACCATACGTATGCAGTTCTGAAGCAATATCATCGGTTTCGATTCGCAAGGCGTTCAGACGTTCAGTCATGACATCCAGAGCAGGATCGTGTCCTGCGACCGATTCCAGTTCGGCGAATGCCTCGGTGAACTGCGTGCTGACGTTGATTTCAGCATCGGAAACGATGTGCGCCGCGCCCAAGGCTGCTCGTGCCAAAGCTTCCGCGTGCGCAAGGCGGCCTTCTTCGGTCTTGAGTGCGTTGTCTTCACCTCTGACCGGCGCGAGTCGCGAAATTTCTTCAAGCCCGAAACGCAAAAGATCGAGCCGTTGCAATCGTTCATCGGAATTGCTCTTCAAAGCGTCGAGTTCACTCCGGGCCCGTTGCAACGATCGCCATGCTGTTCCGTATTGGGCGAAAACCTCACTGAGTTGCTCACCCGCAAAGCGGTCCAGTGCAAGCCGTTGTTGATCAATATGGACGAGTCGTTGTTGGTCCGACTGGCCGTGTACCGCGACGAGGCGATCCGTGCCCTTGGTGAGCAAACCGGCAGGAACAGTTGCTCCTCCTGCGATGGCGCGACTCCGACCGTTCGGCGACAACAC
>JAAZCT010000314.1 GCA_012513165.1 Actinomycetales bacterium | reverse complement strand
GCACCAACCCAGGCCAGGGCGTCGCGATTTCGGGCAACGTACCGAACCCGGACGACTTCGAAGACGAAGTAGAGCGCACCACGGCAGCCCGCGCACTGGAATACATGGGCCTCACGGCTGGCACGCCGATGCGGGAAATCACGGTCGACACAGTCTTCCTCGGTTCGTGCACCAACGGCCGCATCAGCGATCTACGTCGCGCAGCCGAACTGATCGAAGGACACAAGATCGCCGACAGCGTGCGCATGCTCGTTGTTCCCGGCTCGGTCCGCGTGCGGATGCAAGCCGAAGCCGAAGGCCTCGACGCGATCTTCAAGGCAGCCGGAGCCGAGTGGCGTGGCGCCGGATGCTCGATGTGTCTGGGCATGAACCCCGATCAACTCGCACCGGGCGAACGGGCCGCCTCCACCTCGAACCGCAACTTCGAAGGCCGTCAAGGCAAGGGCGGACGCACTCACCTAGTGTCACCTGACGTCGCCGTCGCCACCGCTGTTACCGGCCACCTGGCCACGACTGCAGAGATCTGAGGAGCAAGACATGGATAAGTTCACGAGCCACACTGGCGTCGGTGTCCCGCTGCGTCGCAGCAACGTCGATACCGACCAGATCATCCCTGCCGTTTACCTCAAGCGGGTGACGCGCACCGGATTCGAAGACGGACTGTTCGCCGCATGGCGTAACGATCCTGAGTTCGTTCTGAACAAGGACGTTTACAAGAACGCCAGCGTGCTGGTCGCCGGCATCGACTTTGGCACCGGTTCCTCGCGCGAGCACGCGGTTTGGGCGTTGCAGAACTACGGATTCAAAGCCGTCATCAGCCCTCGTTTCGCTGACATCTTCCGCGGCAACTCGGGCAAGGCGGGCCTCGTGGCCGCTCAAGTCGACGAGTCGGTCGTTGAACAACTGTGGGCGCTGCTCGAGGCTCAGCCTGGTGCAGAAATCACGGTCGATCTCGAATCGCGCACGGTGAGAGCCGGCGAAGGCGATGCCCGGATCGAAGCGCCTTTCGAAATCGACGATTACACCCGCTGGCGTTTGCTCGAAGGCCTCGACGACATTGCGATCACCCTCAGCAACGAAGAGTCGATCACCGAATTCGAGAAGAAGCGACCGGAATTTAAGCCGTCTGTGCTCTGAGCCGTTAAGGTCGGACTATGGCGCACGATCGGTCCTTCCCTTTGGTCACTCGGATCCTGATTGGCATCGTTTGGCCAACCCTTCAGGTGCTCACCAAGCGTGAACGCCGCGGCGAAGAGAAACTCCCCAAACGGGGCGGTTACGTCATTGCGTCGAATCACCTGTCATATATCGACCCGTTCGTCATGGCGCAATGGGAAGCCGATAACAAGATTCCGCCCCGCTATTTGGTGAAGGACTCAGTGTTCGATATTCCCGTCGGCGGATGGTTGATGAAGAAGGTCCGACACATTCCGGTGTATCGAGGCACTGCGGATGCGGCGAAGGCGTTGTCGGCTGCCGTCGATGCGGTGAAGAAGGGTGGGGTCATCACGATCTACCCCGAAGGCACCATGACGCGCGACCCTGAAGCCTGGCCCATGTCGGGTTTCAACGGTGCCGTCCGCGTCGCGGTGGCTGGTGGCGTGCCGATCGTTCCGGTGGCGCAATGGGGGCCACAAGAAATCTTGTGGCCCTACCGCAAAGGGTGGAACGTGTTCCCACGCAAGACCATGCACATCTCGGTCGGAGACCCCATCGACGTGAGTTATCTCGGTGACGATCCCACTGAAGAGCAACTCACTGAAGCTACGAACCTACTGATGGACAAGATCACGGAACTTCAAGCCGAAATCCGAGGCGAAGTTCCCACAACGCCGCGTATTGACGTGCATACTCTCAAGAAACCAGAAACAAACCGCGAATCGCAGGAGGACTGATGGTCACGACAGCAGTGATGGGAGCTGGATCTTGGGGGACCGCTTTCGCGACGGTACTCGCCGATGCTGGGCATGACGTCAGGATCTGGGGTCGACGCCCAGAAGTGTGTGCGACTATCAACGAGAAGCACGAGAACTCCGACTATCTTCCCGGCGTCGCGCTCGCGGACACGATTTCGGCCACGAGCGATCCAGCCGAAGCACTCGCTGGAGCCGAATTGGTCATCCTGGCGGTTCCGTCGCAGTCGTTGCGCGCCAACCTCACCGATTGGGGCCAGCACATCGGCCCCGACGCGATCATGATCAGCCTGATGAAGGGTGTTGAACTCGGCACGCAACTTCGCATGAGCGAAGTGATCGCCGAGCTCACTGGGGCTGGCCCCGAACGCATCGCGGTGGTCTCTGGCCCGAACCTAGCGAAGGAAATCGCGGCCCGCGAACCGGCCGCATCTGTGGTGGCCTGTGCTGACGAGGCTGTGGCCAACCGCCTGCAATCCATGCTGCACACCCAAGCGTTCCGCCCGTATACGAACACCGACCTCGTCGGCTGCGAACTAGGTGGAACCGTCAAGAACATCATCGGACTGGCCGTCGGCGTGTGTGATGGCTTGGGTTACGGAGACAACACGAAGGCGTCGGTTATTACGCGCGGGCTCGCTGAGACCGCACGTCTGGGGATGGCAATGGGTGAGAACCCGATGACGTACGCCGGACTCGCTGGCTTGGGCGACCTCGTGGCCACGTGTTCTTCGCCGCTCTCACGCAACCGTACCTTCGGCGAGAAACTGGGTCGAGGCTTGTCAGTCGACGAAGCTGCGGCAGAGATGAAGCAGGTCGCCGAGGGAGTGAAGTCTTGTGTCTCGGTCGCGGGCTTGGCGCACGCGCATGGCGTCGAAATGCCCATCGTGGAGCACGTTCGCGAACTGGTCGAAGGCACCATGACGCCGCAAGACCTCGTCAACGCGCTCATCAGCAGGTCGGCGAAGCCTGAAGTTCGCTAGGACAGCCAAAGCCACGCGGTAAGGTGGCCGTGATGAATAAGCCAACTCTTGCCGTAATCTTCGGCGGGCAATCAAGCGAGCACGGCGTTTCGTGCTTGACTGCCTCACAAGTCCTCGCCGCCGTCGATCGCACGAAATACGAAGTGGTTCCGATCGGCATCACCGCGAGCGGCCGCTGGGTCTGCGAGACCGCCGAATGGCCCGAAACTGCGCCGGGAACTCTGCCTCAGGTGCGCGAAGACCTGCCCGAGTTCTCGTGGTCGCGAATCGCAGAAATCGACGTGGCCTTCCCGCTCTTGCATGGCCCGTGGGGCGAAGACGGAACGGTTCAAGGCCTGTTCGAAATGGCTGGGGTTCGCTACGTGGGCGCGGGCGTCTTGGCCAGTTCCGTCAGCATGGACAAACCCTTCACAAAGACCGTGTTCTCTGCGGCCGGCCTGCCTCAGTTGCCGTATGTGACGATTCAACCGTGGGAGTGGAGCACATACCGAACGCGTTCGCTCGCCCGAGTGCAAGCGCTCGGCTATCCGATGTTCGTGAAGCCGGCCCGTGCCGGTTCGAGCAGTGGCGTCACCCGCGTGACCCAAGAAGCGGACCTTGTTGCGGCGATCGATTTGGCGCGCGAACACGATCCGAAAGTCGTTATCGAACGCTCGGCTCTCAACCCTCGCGAGATCGAATGCGCAGTCATTCAAGACGCGAAAGGGAAGCCGATCGCCAGTGAAGTGGGCGAGATCGTGGTGCAAACCGGTCCGCAACACGACTACTACGACTTCAAGGCGAAGTACCTCGACGGCACCAGCCAGAACGTGGTTCCCGCCGATATCCCCACCGGCGTCAAAGAACGCGTCCAGGCCTACGCGCTTCAAGCATTCGACGCGGTCGGTGCCGAAGGCCTAGCTCGGGTCGACTTCTTCTTGACAGACAACGTCGACGGCGGTCTGGTGATCAACGAAATCAACACCATGCCGGGGTTCACGCCGTTCTCCATGTTCCCCAGGCTCTGGGAAGCGTCAGGCCTGGCTTACGCCGATTTGGTGGACCACCTGATCACGTTGGCACTTAATCGGGACCTCGGCTTGCGCTGACCCTTGCGCGCTGCACGATCTGGCAGCGACAGCTCGCTTCGGGCCGCTTCGGCGAGCCGTCGAGTTGCGGCGACCTGCGGGGGGACAATGGCCGTGTGACTGGACAAACGCTGGCCGAACTTGGCGAACACGCACTCATCTACCTCATCCAGGGCTCGTTAGGCGAAAGTGACTACGTGCTGATCGGCTCGGGCGACGATGCGGCGCACGTTGCGACTGCAGACGGAACCTATTTGGTGAGCACAGACCTGTTGATTGAAGGCCAACACTTTCGCAAAGACTGGTCCAGTGCTGAAGACATCGGCCGCAAAGCAGTCGCCGTGAACCTCTCTGACATCAACGCCATGGGCGGCGTGGCAACGGCGCTCACCGTCGGATTGGCGGCTCCCGGAGACACCCCGGTCGCTTGGATCCGTGAACTTTTGGCGGGCATGATCGCCGAATGCGCCAAGGTCGGCGCGAAAATTGTGGGCGGAGACCTGAGTTCGGCCGAAACGATCATCCTCTCGATTACCGCGATGGGCGACGCGGAGCGTCCCGTAAGCCGCGCAGGCGCTTCTGCGGGCGACGTCGTGGCAGTGGTGGGCGAACTGGGAATGGCAGGCGCCGGTTTCGGTGCGCTGAGCCGGGGATTCCGTTCGCCGAAGGCGGCCGTGGATCGTCACCGAGTTCCAGAACCTCCCTACGCCGAAGGTCCGCAGGCTGCCGAGGCCGGAGCGACGGCTCTGATCGACGTGAGCGATGGACTTTTGGCCGACCTTGGCCACATCGCGAGAGCAAGCAACGTTGCGATCGACCTTGCTTCAGAGGCATTCGAGATTCCCGAGGCTGTCCAGACCGTGGCGAGTGCCCTCGGCGGAGTCGATCCGCTGCAGGTCGTGTTGTCTGGCGGCGACGACTACGCACTCGTTGGCACGTTCCCGGTCGGGGCAGTGCCGGCAGGCGGGCGCACGATTGGTGCGGTAACCGCCGGCGAAGGTGTCACCGTTGACGGGCAGCCCTTTGAGGGCGTGCAGGGCCACACCCACTGGGGCTAACGGTCGTTGTCAGCCTTGAATCCGCGCGAACCCCATCGCTTCTTCCAACTCGAAACCGATCTCTAGCAGCGTGCGCTCGCGTCCGTGATCGGCAGAGAAGTGGATGCCGATCGGCAGGTCGAGTGAACTTTGAGCCAACGGCAAGGTGATTGCCGGGCCGCCGGTGGCGTTGTTCATCGGAGTGAACGCCACATAACGCACGAGTCGATCGAACGCTTCTTCAAACTCGACACCGGGGTTCAGGTAGCCGATTTCAGGCGTCGTGTGTGCGAGCGTCGGCGACAACACGAGATCAATATCGTCAAATACCGCACGATATTTTGCCTCGGTTGCGTGCAGTTCCTTGAGCGCTCCCGGCGTGCGCCACAGGTGTTTCGTGAACCCCTGGGCGATGCCGTGCGTGAACGGATCGATTTTGCTGCGATCGAACTTCGGGGAAATTGAGATTTTTCCGAGATATTCGATGCCGAACGCCATCAAGCCCCAATAGTGCACGAAATCTTGGATGAAGCGTTCTTCGACGGGCGGAACCATCGGAATGATTTCGTGGCCGGCCAATTCCAACACGCCCGCCACGCGCATCAGGGCTGCCATGGTTTCTTCGTCGACCGGAGAGTCCACGATCGATTCGGTTACCAAGCCAATCTTGAGGCGGCGCTTCGCCGGGCCTTCAACAAGTCCGATCGCAGGCATCGTGTTGACCGCGTGATACTGCTCAGCCCCATACATGAAATGGGCGGTGTCGCGCATCGTGCGAGTCACGACACCGTTCGAGATCAGGTCGATTGGCATCGACGCGGCGAGTGCGGCGGGCTTGGTGCGGTCGCGGGTCGGCTTGAGTCCAACGAGCCCGCACGAGGCCGCGGGGATACGGATTGAGCCGCCGCCATCGTTCGCGTGAGCGATCGGCAGGGCGCCTGCGGCTACGAGCACGGACGAGCCGCCAGAAGAGGCTCCAGCCGAGAATGCCGGGTTCCACGGGTTCAAGGTGGGGTCTCGGTCGACGAACTCGGTGGACGCGGTGAGGCCGAACGCCGGCAGCGTGGTGGCGCCGACGATGTTCAGGCCTGTCGACACCATCTGGTTGGTGAAAGGCTCGTTTGAGACTGCCTTGATCGGCGGTACTGCGGCCGAGCCGTGAGTGGTGGGGATTCCGCCATAGTCGGTGTTGTTCTTGATGGCGCTAGGGACACCGGCGAAAATGCCTTGGTGGTCGATCGTGTGGGCGCGGCGCAAAGCTCGTTCGCGGTCGTCGTAAGCGACAGCGTTGAGCGTTGGGTTGACCTTGTCGATACGCGCAAGCGCCGCTTCGGTTGCCTCGACCGGACTTACTTGGCCTCGGGAAATAGCTTGAGCTAGTCCTACGGCGTCGAGGTCGGAAAGGCAGTCGTCACCAAAAGCATGAATGCGTGTCATGTGATGAGAATAGAACAGCGGCAGCCCGAAGGGCTGCCGCTGTCACAAAGTGTTGGGGATGTCTTAACGCGAGACTTTGCCCGCCTTCAAACAACCAGTGCAAACATTGACGCGTTTTGGGGCACCTTTGATGACCGCACGCACTCGCTGAATGTTGGGATCAAAACGACGCTTAGTGCGTCGGTGCGAGTGGGAGACATTGTGGCCGAAACCGGGTCCCTTACCGCATACATCACAGACCGCTGCCACAGCAACCACTCCTGAAAATCGATAGAAACAAAAACTCAACTTCTCAACAATAGCGGAGAGTCCCCACGTGATGCCAATCGGAGGCTAGTCTCGACATTATGAGTTTGCGTATCGATGCCGATAAGTTCCGGGAGTGGGCACGGTTGTGTGCCGATTCTTTGGCTGCAGCGCGGGCAGAAATCGATGCTCTCAACGTTTTCCCAGTGCCCGATTCGGACACTGGCACCAACGCTTATCTCACATTTGCGGCTGGCCTCGAAGCCATCACCGAAGATCCCGTCCCCACCAAAGTTCCTGAAGTTCTCAAGCGTTACGGCGAGGGCTTGCTCATGGGTGCCAAGGGAAACTCGGGCACGATCTTGTCCGAATTGATTCGCGGCAGCCTCCGAGTCTTGCGCACCAAGAAGCGAGTCGAGGGCGCAGACGTCGTGGAGGCGCTAGAAGCCGCATCGAAAGCCGCCTACGCTGCGGTCGGCGATCCGCAAGAGGGCACGATCCTCTCGGTTTCAGCCGCTGCTGCCAAAGGCGCGCGCGAAGCCGAAGCAAAGGGCCTCAGCGCTGAAGAAGTATTCGACGCGGCTGCCCAAGCTGCCCGCGAAGCGCTCTTGCTGACGCCGAGCCAGATGGAACGCTTGGCCAAAGCAGGCGTGGTCGATGCTGGCGGCCGCGCTCTCGTGGTGGTACTTGATTCACTCGCCCAAGCGCTGACGGGTCGAACCCCGAGCCCCGCTCCCACGCACTTGCCCAAGCCCCTGATCGAAACAGGCTCCGACCTCGACGAGGGGGGTCCTGCCTACGAAGTCATGTATCTCCTGCGCGCCCCAGGTCGCCGGATCACCCCGTTGAAGGAGCGCCTCTCTGAGTTGGGCGATTCCTTGGTGGTTGTCGGCGGTGACGGACTGTGGAATATCCACGTGCACGTGGACGACGTTGGCGCCGCGATCGAAGCCGGCATGCGCGCCGGGCGGCCATTTCGCATCGCCGTCACGCACTTTGCCGAACAGATCGCCACTCGGAAGAACGTCGCCAAAGGTCGCGTGGTCATCTCTGCAGTTACTGGCGCCAAACTTGCCCAATTGGTCTCCGACTCGGGGGCGGTGCCGCTCGAGTTCTCAGCCGAACGCCCGCCGACGATGGCAGAAATGTCCCGGGCGATCGCGGACGCAAACGCGGAAGAAATCATCATCCTGCCCAACCGTGACGCGAGCATCCCCTTGTTTGAGGCCGCCGCGAAGGTCGCTCGCGATAACGGCACACGTGTTGCCGTCTTGAAAACCACGGTCCAGGTTCAAGGCCTGTCTGCCCTAGCGGTGCACGATCCCGGCAAGGCTTTCGACGATGACGTTGTCGCAATGTCTTCGGCGGCCTCGGGCATCGGGCACGGCGCGATCACGATCGCTCAAGAAGACGGGCTTACCTCGGCCGGCCATTGCCGCAAGGGCGATGTGTTAGGCGTCGTGAACGGCGACTTCGCGTTCGTTGGCATCGACATGGCCGCCGTCGCCAAGGACGTCTTCGAGCGCCTCGACGTCGCCAACGGCGAAATCGCCACCGTGGTGGTGGGCGAGGGCATGGACGCTGACACGCTCCGAGCGATCGAGTCTCGGGTCAAAGCTTTGGCCCCGCACGCCGAGTTCGAGGTCCACGAGGGCGGACAAAGTAAGTACCAACTCTTCATCGCGGTGGAGTAATGGTCCAGATCGACTTCGACACCCGGCTGGGGCGCGCCATCGGCGACTCCTCGGCCAAGCAACTGGAAAAGGCTTTCGGCTATCGCGCGGTCGGCGATCTGTTGAGCCACTATCCGCGACGCTACGTGGATCTGGCGCACCCCGAATCGTTCGATCAACTGGTGCCGGGCCAATTAGTGGCGCTCGTCGCCACTGTGACGAAGGTGGAAAAGCGTTCGTTCGCGAACAACCCGCGAAAGTTCCGCACTCACGTCAGCTTCACGGATGGGACTCGCGAGCTTGATGCCGTGTTCTTCAACCAATACTGGGTGCAGAAGGCGGTTGCGGTCGGATCGCAGCAGTTGATCTCCGGAGAAGTGGGCAGCTACAACGGCCGTCCGCAGCTCACGCACCCGAAAATGAACGAACTACCCGAAGGGCAGACGCTCGCTGATACTCGGATGGGGCGCCCGATCCTGCCGATCTACGCTGCGGTCAAGAACCTCACCACGTGGGAGATCGAAGAAACCATCAACCACCTGTTTCGTGTGGTCGACGTTTTCCCCGAGCCGTTGAACGAGGACGTGCGAGCAGCGCGGTCCCTGCCGGATGCGGCCGAGGCCTACCGGATGATCCATCGCCCGGAGACGCCCGCAGAGTGGAAACAGGCTCAAGCGCGGTTCCGATTCCAAGAAGCGTTCGAGCTCCAGGCCGTCTTTGCTAAGCGCCGACACGAGTTCGCCGGCGAGGACGCAGTCGCTTATCCGCCTGTTGCCGACGGCATTCGGAGCGCATTCGAAGCCCGTTTGCCGTTCACCCTCACGTCTGGCCAACAGGCGGTGCTGGCCGAGATTTCTGCAGACCTCTCGCAGCCGCACCCGATGCACCGGCTGCTGCAGGGTGACGTCGGATCGGGCAAGACGATCGTGGCGTTACTAGCGATGCTGCAAGTGGTCGATGCGGGCGCGCAGGCAGCGCTGTTGGCACCCACCGAAGTGCTCGCGGTGCAGCACTTCCGCAACATCTCGAACTTGCTGGGGGAGTTGGCCGAACAAGGAATGCTTGGTGCGGCCGAAGCCTCAACTCGCGTGCAGCTTTTGACGGGTTCCCTGAGCGAGGCCGAACGCAAAGTGGCGCTGCTCGAAGCGGCTTCGGGCCGTGCCGGAATCGTGATCGGCACGCACGCGCTGATCCAAGACAAAGTCAGTTTCGCGGATCTCGGTTTGGCCGTGATCGACGAACAACACCGATTCGGGGTGGACCAGCGTTCGGCGCTCGTGGATCGAGCGGGAGGTTCGGCGCACGCGCTCGTGATGACTGCGACCCCGATCCCGCGCACGATCGCCATGACCGTGTTCGGCGATCTCGACGTTTCGACGTTGAGCGAGTTGCCCGCCGGGCGCACCCCGATCGCCACGCACGTGGTAGCCATCAACGAATCCCCGGACTTGTTCCATCGCACGTGGCAGCGGGTTGCCGAAGAAGTGGCCAAAGGGCGCCAAGCGTACGGCGTGGTGTCTCGGATCGGCGAGGACGAACCGGACGGCGAAGAGTCCGCCACCCGCTCGTTGGTCGACGTGGAGGAGTGGTTGCGTTCAGGCCCCCTGAACGGTGTGCGGGTCGAATCCCTGCACGGTCGGATGGCTGCCGATCTGAAAGACGAGCGCATGAGTGCGTTCTCGCGCGGGGAGGTCGACGTGCTCGTCGCCACCACCGTGATCGAGGTCGGCGTCGACGTTCCGAACGCCACCATGATGGTGATCGTCGACGCGGACCGCTTCGGCATCTCGCAGCTGCACCAGTTGCGCGGGCGCGTGGGACGAGGGTCCGAACCTGGCTTGTGCGTGTTGTTGACCGAAGCGTCAGCCGATTCGCCTGCTCGCGAACGGCTCGCGGCAGTGGCCAGCACCACTGACGGTTTCGAACTGGCTCGTTTGGATGTTGAACTGCGACGCGAGGGCGACGTGT
>JAAZCT010000313.1 GCA_012513165.1 Actinomycetales bacterium | reverse complement strand
GGCTCACCCGCTGGGATGGCTCCCGCCGACACCAGGCACAACTGAAGAACTTCACGAGTGACATGATCGGCCGTTTTGCGCGCAGCTCAATCACCGCAACCCGCGAATCCGCGGGCACCAAACGACTCGTACGCTACGAAGCTAGCATTGTTGTGCCTCGCGAAATTGAGGCGGAGATTGCGGTGCTCAAGGGGATTGTTGCCGCTTTTGTCATGGCGAGTGGTCGCAGGCAGCCGACCTATGTGCGCCAGCGAGAGCTGCTCACCCAGTTACTTGAGACGCTCTGGGAAACGGGGGAGAGCGAACTCGAACCCGCGTTCCAGGCTGACTTTCGGGCGGCCACAAGTGACGCTGCTGCACAACGCGTGATCGTCGATCAGGTCGCGAGTCTCACCGACCAATCAGCAATTTCTTGGCATCGCAGGCTCTGCGAAATCCCGCTCGTATAGCCACGCGCTAGACTCTCCGCTATGGCAGGGCGGATCAAAGCGAGTGATGTCGAGGAAGTGAAGCGACGCGTCAACATCGCTGATCTGGTGGGCGACTATGTTGCGCTGAAGAATGCCGGAATCGACTCAATGAAAGGGCTCTGCCCGTTCCATGATGAACGCAGTCCCAGTTTTCATGTGCGCCCGGCGCTCGGATATTTCCACTGTTTTGGATGCGGCGAGTCCGGCGATGCGATTAGTTTCGTACAAAAAATGGACCATCTCTCGTTCGCAGAAGCTGTCGAACGCCTCGCATCCCGAATCAACTACGTCCTCACCTACGAGGAGGGATCCACACGCCGCGAAGATGGCCCGAATCGCGCCCGGTTGCTCGCAGCGAACCTCGCCGCAACCGACTATTTCAAAGATCAGCTCATGAGCGAAGAGGGCGCTACTGCACGTGTCTTCCTTGAGCAGCGTGGCTTCCCGGCATCGTCTTGGCAGCAGTTCGGTGGCGGCTACGCCCCCCGGGGTTGGGACGGACTCTCCGGGCATCTTGCGAAATTGGGCTATACCCCGCAGGAGCTTGTCCAGGCCGGACTTGTTTCTGAAGGTCAGCGTGGCGTCTACGATCGTTTCCGAGGTCGGGTGCTGTGGCCCATTCGCGATACGAGCGGCCAAACACTCGGGTTCGGCGCCCGAAAGCTCTACGAAGATGACAACGGCCCGAAGTATCTCAACACCCCCGAAACACCCGTGTACCACAAGTCTCGCGTGCTCTACGGTCTTGATCTTGCGAAGAAAGCTATCTCCCGCGGGCATCGCGCAGTCGTTGTCGAGGGCTATACGGATGTTATGGCGTGCCATCTTGCGGGGGTTGAATCGGCAGTTGCAACCTGTGGCACGGCGTTTGGGAGGGAACACATCTCCATGCTGCGGCGCATCATGGGTGACGACTCCGCGTCAGAAGTCATCTTCACCTTCGACCCGGACGAGGCCGGCCAGAAAGCCGCACTCCGAGCGTTCAGTGAAGAGCAACGCTTCACCGCGCAAACCTATGCTGCGATCGCCCCGCACGGCTACGATCCGGCAGATGTACGCTTGAATCTCGGCGATGACGCTGTTCGTGAGCTGTTTGAACGCAAGGTTCCGCTCTTTGAATTCGCACTCAAGCAAGCTATTTCACGCTTTGACTTAAATTCTGTTGAGGGGCGCGTTTCCGCGCTTCGCCAGGC
>JAAZCT010000312.1 GCA_012513165.1 Actinomycetales bacterium | reverse complement strand
TGCGCCGGGTACTTAAAGAACGAAACCTGGAAGGTCTTTTGTGACTCACACCCTCTTGCCCGACGCTGAGCTACTTTCGCGATTTGCCGCTTCGGGCGATCGAATCGTGCACATTATCGCCATCGCGACTAAACCGGACATCATCAAGCAAGCCCCGGTCTACGCCGAACTGAAGTCGCGCGGTGCGAATGTGCTCGTATGTCACACAGGTCAGCATTATGACGAAAACTATTCGGGCGCGATGCTTGAAGAGTTCGGTCTCGAGATCCATGCTCATCTGGCTATTGACGGGCCACTCGCCACCAAGACGGCGCAGATCATCGAGCGATTCAGCCACGTTCTCGATTCGGTGACGGCTGCTGGGCTTACGCCCGTTCCGTATATCCACGGAGACACCCTCACGTCGATGGCAGTCGGCGTGAGTTCCTATCTGAATCGGGTCGCGTGTGTTCACGTGGAAGCGGGCATTCGCACGCTGACTCCGAAAGGTGAGATCTACCGCAAGTTCCTCGCCGATCATGCTGCCGGACAGTTCGATTGGAACGAGTACCTAGCCGCGATGCGGGCCGAAGCCACCTACGAGTTGGGTAGCCGCGAGCCGTTCCCTGAGCAGTTCAATACGAGGGTCTCCGAAGCGGCAACCGGCTTCCACGCGGCCCCAGTCGAACTCGTGCGCGGGTTCTTGCTGTCGGAAGGTTTCCCGCCCGAAACCATCGAAGTAGTTGGCAACTCCGTGGTCGATGCCACGCGCGCGGCTGTCGCTGATGCGGAGCGAGCCACGATCTTCGGGAAATACCCGCAACTCGCATCGGGCGATTTCATTCGCTACTGCGTACACCGCCGCGAGAACACCGAGTCTGTGGCACGATTTACCGTGTTGTTCGAAGCGATGGAAACGCTGGTGCGTACTGGCTCCTCCGTGCTGCTGATTTCGTTGTTCGGCACCGAGGCAGCGATCGACGAGCATGGCTTCCGCGATCGCCTCGACGCTCTGGTCGCCGAGTTCCCAGAGACCTTCATCTACTCACACGTCTGGCCCAACTACCGGGATGTGGTGGCAGCGATGCTCAAGTGCAGCGTGGTCGCCACTGACTCGGGCAGCATGCAAGAAGAGATGAACATCTTAGGTGTCCCGTGCGTGACGCTGCGGTTCGGCACCGATCGAGGCGAATCGTTGCTTGCTGGAGGCAACGTCCTGGCTCCGCCCGTCAACAAGGACTTCGTTGCCGAGATCATCCAACTCGCGGCCAGCGAAGAGAGCCTTCGGAATGTGGGCAATATCTACGGCGAGACCGCAAGCGAATCGCTGGTCGCCGAGGTGCTGAAGCGGCTCGACCAAGACTGGGGAGTTTTCGTCACCGAAGAGCAGCGTCTCAAACTGTAACGACAGTCTTGTCTTCGCTGGTGACGAATCGGTAGCCAACGTTTCGCACGGTGCCGATCAGGTTCTCTTGCTCGATGCCGAGTTTGGCGCGCAGTCGACGAACGTGCACGTCGACGGTTCGCGTGCCGCCAAAATAGTCGTACCCCCACACTTCGTGGAGGAGTTGCTGACGGGTGAATACGCGGCCAGGATGTTGGGCGAGGAACTTGAGTAGTTCGAACTCTTTGTAGGTCAAATCAAGAGTCCGATCATGCAGTTTTGCGGTGTAGCCGGCGTCATCGATGACCAAGCCGCTCGTAGCGATCAACGCTTCGGCGGGATCGTCGGTTCCCAGCGCGCGTCGGGCGATCGATAGGCGCAGGCGAGCTTCCACTTCGGTGGGGTCAGCAGTGTGGAGCAGTACATCGTCAAAGCCCCAGTCGGCGCCAACGACCGTCAGTCCGCCCTCCGTCACGACCAAGATGATCGGAACGGACGTGCCGGTGGACTCGAGCAAGCGCGTGAGCGAACGAACTTGGGCGAGTTCTTGGCGGCCGTCAACGATCAGAGCATCACACGAAGGCGTGTCTACCAAGACTTCCCCCGAGGCAGGCAAGATCTTGATCTGATGGTGCAGCAAGGCGAGAGCGGGCAGGATCTCAACTGAAGACTGTGCGGTCTGCGTTAGCAGTAAAAGTTGCGCCATCTTCGCCTCCGATTCATGACCATATACACGTCGAGGCCCAGATGACAGGTCGTCATCAAGGCCTCATTGCTTGATCAAGCATACTTCATAGTGGTGCAGACGTGGCACCGCAGGATTTTGGAAACGGAGGTGACTCGGATGTTTGAGTACTACGTGCTTGCCGGCGCGCTGGCGTTGGCGCTGGTCGTCGCGCTGGTTTCTCAACGGCGAAATGGCCGTTTTTCGCGGAAGCCAACCGTTGCGCAGGGGCCTGTCTTTGATGTCGAAGCCGTCGGCGGGATCCGCGGGGAGCGGGCGACTCTTGTTCAGTTCTCGTCGGCCTTTTGCGCTCCGTGCCGAACCACCCGGGTCGTGTTGGGTCAGGTCGTTGATCTGGTTCCGGGGGTGACAACCGTCGAGGTGGACGCGGAGTCGCATCTTGATTTAGTGCGCGAATTGCAGATCTTGCGCACGCCGACCGTGCTCATTGTTGATGCTTCCGGGAATATTGTTACCCGAGCTTCGGGCGCGCCGACCAAAGAAAATGTGCTGGCATCGTTGGCCTCGCACCTGCCTGATCTCAATAAATGAAACGGCATCTCATATTTCGAGAAGAGAATGTGGCGTTCTGGGACTTCTCCCTTATGGTTGACTCATGTTCACCACAACGCACCTGACGCGACGACGTGCAGTCGATAACTGCCGTACGCGCTCGGCCTTGTGTTGCATGCGCTGATTGACTCCGACCCCTGTCCCTCAGTAGCACTTTTTGGTGGAAACCCATGTCTCAAAAC